>JBEKQR010000492.1:0-3241 GCA_049519515.1 Candidatus Korobacteraceae bacterium | reverse complement strand
ATCGACATGCTGCTCTGGCAATGGCTCGGCAAACGCGAGCCGCTGGCGCGGGCCTGGCGCGGCGGCTACTACTTCACTTACGAGAATGCCGTCAATCCGGGACCTCCTTACGCCCTGGTTTCCGTGACTCGCTGGGCAAACTCCAATGACGCCAGGGAATTTGCCAGCTTCTATGCGGCCTCGCTGGCCAAGCGATACATAAACGTAAAGGAGCTGCAACCGCTGCGTGACGGAAGCGGGCAATGGCAGACCGAGGAAGGTCCGGTCGATATCTCCGTCTCCGGCAAATACACGGTGGCCATCGAGAGCCTGCCTGCCGGCGAACGAATCCAGGTGCAGCAGGCGATCCAGAAGACGTTCGCAGGGGACGCCCAAGCGGCGCAGCCGTAGCGCCGGCGGCCTCGCTGGCGGGATGTTTTCGTATGCAGCTGGTCGTTCTGGCCCGCCGCCGAGGTCGGCGCTACGCTTGGTGCTCCATCTTCGGCGCAGCGCCTCTTGTATAATCGCGCGGGGTGAGAGAGGAGAGCGCGGCCTTGGCAGAAGCGGAAATCGGCATCATCGGCGGCAGCGGCCTGTATTCCATGAAAGGCCTCACCGTGACTCGTGAGGCGGTCCTGCAAACACCATTCGGCGATCCTTCCGATGCCTACGTCCTGGGAACTCTGGCTGGACGCAAGGTGGCATTCCTGGCGCGGCATGGCCGCGGACACCGGTTCCTTCCCACCGAGCTGAACTTCCGCGCCAACATCCACGGCATGAAGCAGCTTGGCGTGGAGCGCATCCTGTCGATCTCCGCCGTGGGCTCGCTGAAGCAAGAGCACAGGCCGATGGAGTTCCTGATTCCCGACCAGTTCTACGATCGCACCAAGCAGCGTGTCTCCACCTTTTTCGGCGAAGGCATCGTCGCCCACGTCGCTTTCGGAGATCCGGTCTGCATGGACGTGGCCAAGGTGGTGGCCAAGGGATGCAGCAACGCCGGCGTGGTCGGCAAGCTGGGCGGAACCTACGTGTGCATCGAAGGCCCGCAGTTCTCCACCAAGGCGGAAAGCAATCTCTACCGCAGTTGGGGCATGGACGTGATCGGCATGACCAACCTGCAGGAAGCCAAGCTGGCGCGCGAGGCGGAGCTTTGCTACGCCACTGTCGCCATGGTCACCGATTACGACTGCTGGCATCCCGGACACGATGAGGTCACGGTCGAGCAGATCATCTCGGTGCTCAACAAGAACGCCGAGAACGCCTGCAACGTGGTGCGCGAAGCGGTTGCGGCCATGCCGCGGAAGCGCGCCTGCAAGTGCGGTTCGGCGATGGCGACGGCCATCATCACCTCGCGCGAGACCATTCCGGCGGAGGCGCGGGCGCGGCTGAAACTCATTGTCGGCAAGTACATCGGCGAATCGGGGTCCCCGACAGGCGCCGCAGTCGCGTCTGGCGGAGTGAAACCGGACGACGCCAAAAAGACGGGAGCGTAACCATGTCCATTCTGGTGGTGGGCTCGGTGGCGTTCGACACGCTTGCCACTCCTTACGGCAAGAGAGAGAAGATCCTGGGCGGCTCGGCTACTTATTTTTCCCTGGCGGCCAGCTACTTCACCAAGGTGCGCGTGGTCGCCGTGGTGGGCGACGATTTCACCGCCGAGCACGAGCAGGTGATGAAGGCGCGCGGCGTCGATACCGCCGGCCTCGAGCACGCTTCCGGCAAGACCTTTCACTGGGGCGGCGAATACGGCGACAACATCAACGAGGCGCAGACGAAGTTTACCGATCTGAACGTCTTCCAGAACTTCCGCCCGAGGATTCCCAAGGCATACGGCGATACCGAGTACCTTTTCCTGGCCAACATCGATCCGGCGCTGCAGCTTGAGGTGCGGCGGCAGATGCCGCGCGTCAAGATGACCGGCGGCGACACCATGAACCTGTGGATCAACATCAGCCGGCCGCGGTTGACCGAAACGCTGAAGGAAGTCGATATCTTGCTCATCAACGACGGCGAAGCCAAGCTGCTGGCCAACGACAGCAGCTTGGCGCGGGCCGCGCGCAAGGTGCTGGCCATGGGGCCGCGCGCCCTGGTGATCAAGCACGGAGAGTACGGGGCGACGATCTTCTTCCCCGATGGCGTGCATCCATTCCGCGCCCCGGCGCTGCCCATCGAAGAGGTGCAGGACCCGACCGGCGCGGGCGACTCCTTCGCCGGCGGCTTCATGGGCTATATCGCTTCGCAGGGCAAGCTGGACCGCTCGACCCTGACCAAGGCCATGTTCTACGGCAGCGTGATGGGCTCCTTTGCGGTCGAGCGCTTCGGCACCGAGCGGCTGCAGAACCTGAGCCTCGACGATATCCATCAGCGCTTCGATCTCTTCCGCAGTCTCACGCATCTGGACTAACTGCGTGCCCAGTGGTAAACATCTCGCCCAGCCTGCGCTCCCAAGCGAGCGCATTTCTGCGCCTGTCGAGCGGGATGGCAACCCGGCCGCAAACCCGTCTGAGCCGGATGCGCGCCAGCTAAAGCGCGATCTGGCGCTGGTCACAGGGCTGGCCTGTGTGGCGTCGGTGGCAAGCTTCCTGTGGTTCTTCCGGCACGGCCAGATTCTGCTTTATGGCGACGCCGTGGCGCACATCAACATCGCGCGCCGCGTGGTGGATTCGCGCACGCCCGGCCCGCTGCAACTCGGCACCGTCTGGCTGCCGCTGCCGCACCTGCTCACCTTGCCATTCATCGTCAACGACTGGCTGTGGCGCAGCGGCGTGGGCGGCTCCATCACCTCCATGCTGGCGTATGTATGCGCCGTCGCCGGAACCTTTCGCCTGGCCCGCGCCAGCGCATCGCGCTTTTCACCCCAGCAGACGCAAAGGCGGCGTCTGCCGGGGACCCCGCGCTTTGCCGCCTGGCTGGCGGCTGGATTGCTAGGGCTGAATCCGAACCTACTTTACATGCAGGCCACGGCGATGACCGAGACGCTGTTCCTGGCCACGCTGATCTGGGCGATTGTCTACTTCGACGAGTTCCTTCGTGGCCTGTTCCCGGCTGGCGCCGCAACCCACATCTGCCAACAGAAGGCAGATGTGGGGCACTCCGCAAAATCGCTGGAACGCTGCGCCGTGGTGCTGGCCGCGGCCATGCTCACGCGGTATGACGGCTGGGTGCTGGCCTTGGTGATCGGCTGCGCCAGCGCAATTATGGCGCTGCGCTACATTAGAGCCCCACGCCAGCCCAACAACGGGGCGGGACGCGCCACCCCAAC
>JBEKQR010000491.1:0-3281 GCA_049519515.1 Candidatus Korobacteraceae bacterium | reverse complement strand
TCGCCAGCGCCGGTTTTTTTATGTAGCGCTGGCCCCCCGACCGGGGTCCCTAGCAAGCCCGCTTTGGCTTGCTGGGGTGGGAGGCCGGCTGTGGGTGCGGACGTCTCGTCCGCAAATGCAGAACAGGCGTATGTGGATGTCAACGTGCTTCAGCAGCGCTTTCGGGTTGGACGCTCGACTCGATCCAAAATGAATTACAGGATTTAGAGCGCGCTTGCGTTTGACTTTTGCGGAAGCTAAGGCCATTATTTTGCGTTACTAGACATATCAGCATTTTCAAACGGCCTTACACCAATCGGCACTCGACGTTCCCGCAATTGTGATGGAGTTGCTGCACTATTTCGACGGCCGCCCGACTGAAGACGTGCTGACCGTAATCGCCGAGGAACGCGGCTTCCGGTTCGAGCTCGACCTTGTCCGAAAAATGGTTGACTTTGGCTTGCTGGTCCCCAAGAAACCACCACCCAGCTCATGAATCCGCATTGCTCCGCCCTTTCCGGAACCGGCGCAAGTCACTGTTCTCCAGGCAGATCGGAATTCTGGCGAACGACAGGTTTCGCCATTGAATGGACTCTACGAGAAAGCCCATTATGCAAATAATGGAATCCACATCTTTCCAAAAGCCACCCGAGGGTGGCGGTTCATCCGGCATCAGGTTGGAGGTGTGGGCATACTGTGTCTGGGCACTTCTGGCCGCCGGACTCATGGTGTACGCCGAAACCCTCGCCTACACCGGAGACGAGAGCTTCCACATGCTGGCGGCGCAGTTAATCAAGGCGGGAAAACGTCCTTACCTGGACTTCTGCTTTCCGCAGACGCCGCTCAATGCCTACTGGAATGCGTTCTGGATGCGGATGTTCGGGGAGAGTTGGCGTACGGTGCACGCGGTGGCATCGCTGGAGACATCCGGCGCGGTGATTCTGGCGTCACAGTTCGTTCTCAAGCGCTTTCCGGAGCGCGCCTGGGCCGTGGCCGCGGCTATTGTGACCGCCGTGATCATAGGGACGAATGGAGTGGTGGTGGAATTCGGCCCTCTGGGGCAGGCCTACGGCATGTGCCTGTTCACAACCGTCTGCGCGTTTCGGTTGACGGTCGCGGCAGTGGAGCGGCGCAGCGGTGCGTGGGCCACCGTGGCGGGCGCCATGTCCGGCGCCGCTGCCGCTTCTTCAATGCTCTCGGCGCCCGTGGTCCCGGTGTTGCTGATCTGGCTCGTGTGGAAAATTGGCGCGGGCCGCTGGAACAAAGGGCTGGCGTTTTTGGCCGGCTGTGCCGTGCCGTTTCTGCCGGTTCTGGCGCTATTCGTCGAGTCGCCGAGGGTGGTGTGGTTCAACGTCGCGGAATATCATCTTTACTACCGCACCCTCTACTGGCAGCAACCGCTCTCCCACGATCTCGAGGTGCTGACCGGCTGGAGCGTTGATTCGCAATCGGTTCTCGTGGGCCTGCTGGCCATCTCCGGAATCGTATTCATCGTGAGACGGAGTAACTGGGACCGGGCGCTGCGGTCCGAATTTTATTTGTGCGCCTGGCTGGTTTTGGGAATCAGCCTGGAGCTGGCGATCGGGCATCCCACTTTTTCGCGCTATTTCTGCCTGACGGTTCCATTCCTGGCGATCCTGGTGGCGGCCGGCTTGTATGCCGTTGGGTCGCGGGTATTTCAACCGCAACGTCCGTTTTGGCCAGCATTCATAGTGGTATTCATCGTGGCGGGCGCCCTGGCACGGCAGATCTACGACCGAGTACAGGACACCTACACCTGGCCGCAGTACCAGGACATCGCGAGCAAGATACAAGAGATAACGCCGGCGAACCAGGAGGTGTTTACCAATGGCAGCCTCTACTTTCTGACCAAGCGCCGGCCGCTACCGGGGATGGAGTTCGAGTATTCCCACAAGCTGAACATGGAGCCCGCCAAGATGGCGGCTTTACACGTGATGCCCGATCCGGAACTGAAGCGGTTGGTGGCGGCGGGTACGTTCTATTCCGCTGCCACCTGCTCCGACAGTTGGGTGGAAGATTACGAGCTGGAAAAGGTGTACAAAAACAAGGCCACGGTCCACGATTGCCCCGTGTTCTGGGGGCCCAAGGCAGAAAAGAACTTTTGAACCACGGATGAATACGGATGAGAAGCCGCAGAATCGGGAGGGGGTATTTGTGATTTTAATACGGGCCGCAGAGGCAAGCGACGCAGCTCTCATTCTGAGTTTCGTCAGGGCACTGGCCGAGTACGAAAAGTTACAGCACGCGGCGGTGGCCAGCGAGCAGGACCTGTTGCGCGACGGCTTTCCAGCGGCGGGCTCCGAGCCCAGGTTCCGCTGCCTGATTGCCGAGTGGAACGGAACGCCGGCCGGGTTCGCGCTTTACTTCTACAGCTATTCGACCTTCCAGGGCCGCGCCGGAATCTGGCTCGAAGACTTGTTCGTGAAGCCGGAATTCCGCGGCAAGGGAATCGGCAAATCGCTGCTGCTGGAGGTGGCGCGCATCGCGGTGCGCGAAAACTGCGGGCGCTACTCCTGGCAGGTGCTCGACTGGAACAAGCCTTCCATAGAGTTTTATCAATCGCTCGGGGCCAAGCTGATGAGCGAATGGCTGACCATGCGGGTCGAGGGCGAGGCGCTGGAAAAGCTGGCCGCGCTCGCCAAGGCGGCGCAGGCGCATGATTGAGCGGGCATGACTGACAAGGCTGCGGAAAACAGATTTCGGGCCGGTTTGGCTGACAAGATTTTCTGAGCTTGCAATATGGTTCCCACACGACAAGGCGCCTCGCTTGCTGCTTCGGCGCGTTTTTCCGCAGCCTGTACGCGGGTAAAGATCATCGGCGCGGGGCTGGCCGGTTCGGAGGCGGCGTGGCAGTGCGCGCGGCGTGGCATCGCGGTCGAGCTGTGCGAGATGCGCTCGGCGCGGCCCACACCCGCGCACCAGACCGGCGACTTCGCCGAACTCGTATGCTCTAATTCGCTCAAGTCGGACTCGGAAAACACCGCGCCCTGGCTGCTCAAGCAGGAGATGCGACGGGCGGGATCGTTGCTGATGGAAATTGCCCGGCAAACCTCGGTCCCGGCCGGACACGCGCTGGCGGTGGACCGGCACGCCTTCGCCCGCGCCGTAACCGAGGCAATTTTGGCCGAACCGCTGATCACGGTGCGGCGCGAGGAAGTCACGCGCATCGAGGAGAACTCAGGCATTACCATAATCGCTTCCGGGCCGCTCACCTCCGATGCCCTGGCCGGCGAGATCGAACGACTAACTGCCAAGGTTGCAGCAGCGCCGGCGTCCTCGCC
>JBEKQR010000490.1:0-3288 GCA_049519515.1 Candidatus Korobacteraceae bacterium | reverse complement strand
CATACCGGCGGCCGCCAGTATCTCGGGTCCTTGGAATACTGCGTAATCCTGGCGGCCAGGAGCGGCGGGCTGAGAATAGTTGGGGGAATCAGCCCAGGCATGGGAGTCTCGAAGGCGATCTCCGGCGGAGGCGGTTCAGGTGGCGGCACACGTCCCGGCAAGGGCGTCGGCTTTTTTAACTCGACGCGATTGCCACAGCGGGCACGGATAAAATGCCGGCCGTCGGTCAGCAGGACTTCGCCTTGCGCAATCCGCACCGGATGGTCGGTCCAATAAATGGACTCTCCCTTGCGGTAGGAGACATAAGCCTGCATCGGCTGCCGAACCATTTCGGCCCAGACCCGCGCCGGGTCCATGTCGCCAAGATGTTTCCGCACAACCGGGTCGCGTTTTACCGATTCCTGCAGCTCCATCCAGTCGTAAGCTCCCCCGGGAATCACCGAGTACGGATAGCTCTCACGCGCTGCTCTGAAATCGAATGGGGGAGGAGCTGGAAGATCAAGGTACTGCAAACGGAACCGCTGCCACAGGTAAAAACCGCCCAGCGCGCTGGTGACCAACAGGACTACGATCGTCACGGCTTTGAACGTTCTTCTCATCGCGCCTTAAAGCCTCGGACTGAAGCCGCTTTGGGAGGGACCACCACTTACGTAACCACATCCGCGAAGGATGCATTACCTTTGTCACTGCATAGCATACCTAGTACTACTCCAGAGTACAACAACAATAGTAATGTATCTTATGTGTGGTTCCAAAACGGGAAACTTCCGCAAATGACGAAACTCCAGTATGGCAGAACATGGTAACGCTTTAATTTCAACTACTTACGACACTTGGCCGATGCCATTCCCCCCAGCCAGTCCAACGCATTTGCATTGCTGGGGGTGGAATCAGGCGCCAGATGTCCCGATTCCGGCGCTACCACCCCAGCCACGGAAAAGCATCCGTTGCTGGGGACCCCGGCTACGCGCTTGGCTCGCCACGACGTCAGTTTCTTTGCATGCGCCATCACCGCAAACGCGAAAATCCCGTTTAAAGCATGCGGCATAGTTTCATTCCGCAATCAACAAGTCTGGGTTGTATTTGGGAACAACAGGTAAGCGCCTGGAAATAGGTAAACATTTTCTTTTTGGACTGGAAATGGTTTTCCCAGAACCTGCAAAACTAAAGTAACCATCGACAATCGCGCGCCTCTTGCCGCATGCCTGCAAATGCCGCTTACACCTTCAAAAGCAGCTATTTAGGTTGTGGCCTGCCCGCCTTCTGGTGCTTGCGCCATAAAGTGAACGGTTTGGCGCATTAGCTGCAATTGGCTGTTGCATGAAATTTGTCGCGGCAAACGCACTCGCTGTTGCAGAAGAAATTCCACCGGACCCCATAATCTTTGGCTGTACGCCGGAGATGGCGGCTATCCGCGAGAGCATACAGAAGATTGCGGACACCAATATACCCGTCGTGATCGAAGGGGAAAGTGGAACGGGGAAAGAGATCATCTGCAAGTATATTCACCAGCGCTCGGTCTGGGCCGATGGTCCCTTCGTTAAAGTCAGTTGCCCCGCCATCCCCAACACGCTGATTGAGAGCGAGCTTTTCGGCTACGAAAAGGGGGCTTTCACCGGCGCTTTCGACACCAAGCCCGGCCGAATCGAGGCGGCCCATTGCGGGACGCTGTTTCTCGACGAGATTTCGGAACTTGATTTTTCGTTGCAATCGAAGCTGCTGCAACTTCTGCAGGATGGGCAATTCAACCGCATTGGCAGCAGCACCGAGAAAAAGGCTGATGTGCGCGTGGTTTGCGCCACCAACCGGCAACTGCAACACGAAGTAGCCGGCGCGCGCTTCCGGCAGGACCTCTATTACCGCATCAGCGGACTGGTGCTACGGCTGCTGCCGCTGCGCGAGCGCGTGGCTGACATTGCCCAGCTCGCCGAATACCTGATCTTGCTCCACAGCGCCAAATACAAGCGCAGCGTGCCCATGTTGTCCGCCTCCATGCTGCTGCTGATGAAGACCCACTCCTGGCCGGGGAACATTCGGGAACTCGAGAACCTGATGAAAAGATACGTCGTCCTCGGGACCGAAGAGGTGATTGCCAAGGAGCTGAACGGGCGGACAAAAACCAACATTGATTTTGAGGTGTCGCCGGAAAGCTCGATTGCCCTGAGCCAGGTCACGCGCGAAGCGGTCAAGGACCTGGAAAGCAGGCTCATCATGAGCACCTTGCAGGCAAACCAATGGAACCGCAAGCGGGCGGCGCGCGCCCTGCATATCAGCTACAGGTCCCTGCTGTACAAGTTGAAAAAAGTCGGCATTGACCGCCGGCATGACTTCAAACCTCAATAGCGGCTGCATTGTGAGGGAGGACGAATGAAAAAACGCTGCGCAATCCTGGTTCTGACGCTGCTGGTGGCGACCGCTGGCCTGGCAAAGCAGGGAAAGGGGGACCCTGCCCTGGCGGACAATAACGCTCCCGCGGCCACCCGGAACGATATCGCCGACAACACCAATTACGTGATCGGCGAAAGTGACGTGCTTGCCATCAACGTCTGGCATGAGCCGGAGGTGTCGCGCGTGCTTCCCGTCCGCGCTGACGGAAAAATCTCGCTGCCGCTCATTGGCGAACTGACTGCCAGCGGGCTAACGCCGGCTCGGCTGCAGGCAGCGATCACCGAAAAGCTGCAGGTCTTAATGTCGAATCCCGAAGTGACCGTGATCGTGCAAGACGCGCGCAGCCATTACTTCACGGTGGTCGGCGAGGTTCCAAGACCGGGCTCTTACCCGCTCGGCTCGAGGGTGACCGTGCTCGATGCTATTGCGCTGGCTGGCGGGTTGAAGGACTTCGCCAAACCGAAAAAGATATACGTCCTGCGTCCGCAACCCGATGGCTCCAGCGAAAAGCTGCCTTTCAATTACAAGCGGGCGTTAAGCGGAGATGCAAAAGAGAACATTCAGCTTTTGGCGCGGGACACGATTGTCGTCCCCTAAATGGAGATGAGGTTGAGGATACGAACACCAATTATCGGCGCGTGCTTGCTGCTGTGCTTCTCTGCCCTGCTGGTGGGTGCGGTAGACGAGCCTCAAGCCGCCCTGCCCCCTGTCGAGAGCACGCCCAAGAATCTTACCGGGCTGGCGCCTACCCTGGTGACGGGAAGCGACCCTGATTACCGCAACGTGATTGTGGGGGGCGTTGCGGCGGGCTTTATCTTCGACAGTGGGGGCTATTATTCGAGCACGGTCACCGGCACGACCTCGTCCGCGGACGAGCGCTATTTTGTGCAGCCCAGCATC
>JBEKQR010000489.1:0-3290 GCA_049519515.1 Candidatus Korobacteraceae bacterium | reverse complement strand
TCGGTCTCGATCCGCACGCGTTTCTGGAGGTGGCGCGCAGCTCCGCGGCTTACTCGCAGGTCATGGACGTAAAGGGCGAGCGCATGATCAATCGCGACTTTGTCGCCTACGGCAAGATTGTTCAATCCTTGAAGGACTTCACCATCATCCGCGAGTCTGCGAGCGCGGCCGGGCAGGGCTTGCCCTTCACCGAACTTTACCTGGAGATGATGCGAGGATGCATCCAGGCGGGCGAGGGCGATTGGGACAACTGCGCTATCGTGGAGGAAATCCGCCGCCGGAAATTTGCGCCCCAGGAGACGAGCGCGTCTCCGGCCAAGGCGCATTCTTAGCCAGGCTGCATTTCTTCGGGCCGCGCCAGTCCGCTTGACTGATCTCGCTACAGGAGCACGGAATCCGCAAGGACGCCAGCTCAGGAAGCCAGGCGGCCTTCGTGTTTTGAGCACGGTGCGCCCGGGCATCCCATTTTGCGAAGCAAGCTCTAAGCAGAAAAACGGCTTCCCCGGTCCGACAGCCCGGTGTAGAATGGGCCACTATTTCAGCAGGCAAAAGCGACATTCCACAAGGGGGAACCGTGCTCAAAAAGTATCGGTGGAAGATAGTGGGTCTCATGGGTTGCGGCTCATTTATTAACTACGTTGACCGGGCATCTTTGGGAATCGCTGCGCCCTTTATCGTTAAGGAATTCCATTTCACGCCGGCGACGATGGGCACCATCTTCAGCGCGTTTTTCCTGTCTTACGCCCTGTTTAACTTCGTTGGCGGTTATCTCTCCGACATTTTCGGCCCCAAGAAGACGCTAGCCGTAGCCATGGTGGTCTGGTCGATCTTTGCCGGCGCGCCGGCGCTGGCCTGGGGGGTGGGGTCTTTTATCGTCTTCAGAATTCTTTTCGGCATGGGGGAAGGCCCGCAAGGATCGGTGTGCAACAAGATGGTCAACAACTGGTTTCCGCCGACGGAGCGGGCCCGGGCCAAGGGTACTGCCGACACCGGTTTTTCGCTGGGCGCTGCCCTGTCCGGGCCGATCGTCGGCCTGATCGCGCTGCGCTGGAGCTGGCGCATCTCCTTCCTGGTCATCACGCTCATGGGCCTGGTGTGGACGGCAGTTTGGTTGAAGATGGTCACCGATAAGCCGACTCAGCACCCCAAGGTTACCCCGGAAGAGCTGGCCGAGATCCAACAGACGAAAATCAAGCGCGCTACGGTTTCTTCCGAGCGGCCGGTTTCGTTTTACATGAAGCAGCCGATCATCCTCTCCGTCTCCTTGGCGTATTTCGCCTTTGCCTACTCCACCTATTTCTTCATGACATGGTTTCCAACCTATCTGGTAGTGGCGCGTAACCTGAGCATCAAGAACATGGCCATTGTCAGCGTCATTCCCTGGGCGCTGGGAGCCACCGGCTATATTTTCGGGGGAACCATATCCGATTACCTGGTCCGGAAGCGCGGCGACGCCATTGCCGCCCGCAGAATAGTCATTGCCATAGCCCTGACAGGAGCGGCGATTTCGGTTGGCCTGTGTGGAGCGGCAACCACAGCCACCGCGGCCGTAAGCTTGATGTCAGTCGGCATACTCTGTCTGCATGTTGCCAATCCCTGTTTCTGGGCGACGGTGCAGGATTCGGTTGCCCCCAACCGGGTGGGAGGGGTGGGCGGCTTTGTGCATTTTATTTCCAATACGGCGGGCATCTTCGCGCCCAGCATCACCGGCCTGATCGTGCAGAGGACGCATCAGTTCACCAGCGCCTTTCTGATAGCCGGCGGGCTGGCGATAGTAGGTGCGGTGGCGGTTGCGATCTTCGCCAAACCCATTCGCGATACCAAACCAGAGCTCGCGGCCGCCAGCGGACATTCATAAGGATATAGATACCCCGGACAATGCGCGGCAAAGCGGGGTCCCTGGCAAACGCGGGCGTTTGCTGGGGCTGAAATGCCCGCAAGACAGGAGCCCCAAATGAAAGTCGTTGAGGTGAAAACGCATTGCTTGAGTTCGCCGGTGAAGGAGCCCTACGCCAACTCCATCGGCTGGGTGAGGCGGCGCAGCACGGTCATCGTGGAAGTGATTACCGATGATGGCATTACCGGCTGGGGCGAAGCTCTCTGCCATGGCTTGCAGCCTCCCGAGGTCTGCGCCTCGGTGGTGGAAACCGCGCTCAAGCCCGTCATTCTGGGACAGGACCCTTTTGATGTCGACGTGCTCTGGGAGAAGATGCATCAACTGACCCTGTCCTTCGGGACGAAGGGTACGGTTCCGATTGCCATGAGCGCGGTTGACATCGCTCTCTGGGATTGCCTCGGACGCGCCCTGGGAAAGCCGGTTTACAAGCTGCTCGGAGGCGCCTACCGCACTGAGGTCCGTCCCTACGCCACCGGCTTCTACCGGCACGCGGGGCTAAGCTATCCGGAAGCGGCCGTGGAAGAGGCGCAGCGCCACATGAAGAATGGCTTCCGCGCCATGAAGCTGAAGATCGGCTTCGGCATCAAGGAAGACACTGAGTTTGTGCTCGCCGTCCGCCAGGGCGTGGGCCCGGACGTCACCATCATGCTCGACGCCAACTGCGGCTACAACGTCCTGACTACCCGGCAGCTTATGAAGGCCATTGAGCCGGCCGACATCTATTTCTTCGAGGAGCCGATTTCGCCCGAAGACATCGAAGGCTACAAGGAGCTGAAGAACCTGGGGATCATGTTCGTCGCCACCGGCGAGAACGAATACACCAAGTTCGGCTTCCGCGACTGGATCGTGCAGCGGGCGGTGGACATCATCCAGCCCGACCTCTGCGTAGCCGGCGGATTCACCGAGTGCAAGAAGATTCTTGCCTTGGCGCAGGCCTTCCACGTGAGCCTGCTGCCGCACGTATGGGGCTCGGGCGTGGGATTGGCGGCGGCGCTGCAATTTTTGGCCATCGTCCCGCCGGCGCCCTTGCAGATAAAGCCGATCGAGCCCATGCTGGAATTCGACCAGTCGGCTCATCCCTTCCGGCAAGATCTCATCTTCAATGCCATCAAGCTGGAGAACGGAATTGTTAAAGTGCCGGATAAACCAGGCATTGGCGTAGAGATCAATCGGGAGATACTGCAAAAGTACGCAACCGGGCAGCAGTACGCATCAGCGGCAAAATAAACGCGGGGACTATTGGTAGCGCCGCCGCCCACCGGCGGGTCCCCGCTACGCTGGAGCGTGGCATGAAAAATTCGGCCCCACGCCATCCCGCCAAGCACGATGTCTGCGCTACGGGACGGACCGTGGGGCCGTAAACGTTTTGTGATTGCAATTACGCCAGCAGGTT
>JBEKQR010000488.1:0-3291 GCA_049519515.1 Candidatus Korobacteraceae bacterium | reverse complement strand
GCGTGCTGAGGGGAGGCTGTGCGATGTGCAACCGCTCGGCGGCGCGGCGGAAGCTCTTTTCGGTCGCAACCGCCACAAAATACCGAAGGTGGCGCAGCTCCATGGCGAATCCTTCTATTTTTCAGTATCGATCATTCTTATCAATATATTGGCGATAATGCAACTGTGGCGCTAATCTCCAAACCAACTTCCGACAAGTCGCGGATAATGGTAATCACCTTCGGCCCCAACCGTTGTCGAGAATGAACATGCCAGTAGCAAGAGGTTTCTGCGTAATATGGCTCGGGAGGTAGCAATGGCAGATGAGTTCAGTAATATTGACGTGCTGGTCATAGGTGGAGGCAATGCCGCCCTGTGCGCCGCCATCACCGCCTGCGAAAGCGGCGCCAGCGTTCTGATTCTGGAGTGTTCGCCCAAGACGCTGCGCGGCGGCAACAGCCGGCACACGCGCAACATGCGCCTGGCGCACGAGACGCACATCGACCCCTACACCGGGGCCTATCCGGAAAAAGAGATGTGGCACGACTACCAGCGTTGCACCGGGGTAACGGGCGAACCGGAGCTGTCCAGGATCACCGTGCGCGAGTCGGCCGGCGTGCTGGAATGGGCGCGGGCGCATGGGGTGCGCTTTCAGCCCGCGCTGGCCGGCACGCTGCATCTCAGCCGCACCAACGCCTGGTTCCTGGGCGGCGGCAAATCGATGATGAACACCTACTACCGCTGCGCCGAGCGGCTGGGGGCGCGCGTTCTCTACGACGCCGAAGTGATCGGCCTGGACATCAAGGATGGCCGCTTCCGCAGCGCCACCGTGCGCATGAACGGGCAGAACACCGTCCAGATTGCGGCCAAGACGGTGGTGATGGCGGCCGGCGGTCTGCAGTCCAACCTGGAATGGCTTAAGCAGGCGTGGGGGCCGGCGGCGGACAACTTCCTCATCCGCGGCACTCCTTTTGACACCGGCACGGTGGTGAAGCTATTGCTGGAGGCCGGCGCCGAATCGGTTGGCGATCCAACCCAGGGGCACATGGTTCCCATCGATGCGCGCTCGCCCAAGTTCGACGGCGGCATCGTCACCCGCCTCGATTGCGTCACTCTGGGCATCGTGGTCAACAAGCGCGGCGAGCGCTTTTCCGATGAGGGCGAGGACTTCTGGGGCTTCCGCTACGCCATCTGGGGACGCCTGGTGGCGCAACAGGAGGACCAGATTTCCTACTGCTTCGTCGACGCCAAGACCATCAACAAGTTCATGCCCTCGCGCTATCCGGCGGTCGAGGGAAACACCATCGGCGAGGTGGCCAAACAGTTCGGTTTGCCGGTGGAAAAGGTGGAAGCGACAGTCAAGGCCTTCAACGATGCCGTCCAGCCGGGAACCTTCAACCACACCATTCTCGACGACTGCAAAACGGCCGGCCTGACTCCGGCCAAGACGCATTGGGCCCAGCGGCTGGACAAGCCTCCGTTCTATGGCTACCCGCTGCGTCCGGGACTGACGTTCACCTACTTCGCGGTGAAGGTGGACAAGCGTGCCGCGGTGCTGATGAAAAGCGGGCGGACGGCGGAGAACATCTTTGCTGCCGGCGAGGTCATGGCCGGCAATGTCCTGCCGAAAGGCTATGTCGGGGGAATCGGCCTGGTGATTGGCAACATTTTTGGACGAATCGCGGGCCAGGAGGCGGCGGCTGTGGCCAAGCAGCTTCCCGCTGTTGCCGCGTCGAAGGAGGCAGCCCATGTCGCAAAGTGAAATGATTCGTGAAGGCGAGGAGATGTTGGCGGTCTGCAATGCCTGCCGCTATTGCGAGGGTTTTTGCGCCGTGTGGCCTGCCATGGAGTTCCGCCGCAGCTTCGCCGAGGCTGACCTGAATTACCTGGCGAACCTGTGCCACAACTGCAGCGAGTGCTATTACGCCTGCCAGTACGCGCCTCCGCACGAGTGGGAAGTAAACCCGCCGCTGACGTTCGCCAAAATTCGCGCCCAGAACTATGAGCAGTTCGCCTGGCCGAAGCCGCTGGCCAGCGCCTTCCGCGCCAATGCGCTGGTGGTATCACTGGTAACGGCCTTGATGCTGATGGTTTTTCTCTTCGGCGCCACCCAGGCGCTGGGCGGCAAGAGCCTCGGCACGCCGGTTCCGGGCGGCGACTTCTACCAGATCACCCCGCATGAAGTGCTGGTCCTGGCCTTCGGGGCCGCGGGACTGTTCGCCGTACTCGCCCTGCTGGTGGGGATCGTGCGCTTCTGGCGCAACACGGGAGAGCAGACCTCGGACCTCACCAACCCGCCCGCCATCATGCTGGCCATCAAGGAAGTGCTGGCTCTCAAGTACCTGGACCAAAGCGGTTGGGGATGCGCTTACCCGGACGAGAACAGCTCGCAGTCGCGGCGCTGGTTCCACCACTTTACCTTCTACGGCTTTCTGCTTTGTTTCGCTTCGACCAGCGTGGCAGCGTTTTACTACTTCGTGCTGGGGTGGAAAGGACCTTACGGCTACGCCAGCTTGCCGGTGATTCTTGGCACCCTCGGCGGGCTAGGCTTGCTGATCGGGCCTGCCGGACTCTACTTCCTGAAGTTGCGGCGCAACCGCGACCTGGAGGACGAGAAGCAGTACGGCATGGAGGTGGCCTTCATCACCATGCTGCTGCTGACCAGCGCGACCGGTCTGCTGTTGCTGATTCTACGCGAGACGGCGGCCATGGGTCCCCTGCTGGTGGTCCATCTGGGGATCGTGATGGCGCTGTTCCTGACCTTGCCGTACGGCAAGTTCGTGCATGGCGTCTACCGTTGCGCGGCGCTGGTAAAGTACGCGCTGGAGCGAAAGCGCAAGCACGCGCTGGGAGTGTAATAACGGAGGAGGATTAAAAATGACGACTACCGCAGCGACAACTGGTTCCACGGTGTTCGGCAAGATCGGTTTTCGTTTTGAGACCGTGATCGAACGGGCGGACCCCGCTCTGATCGCCGAGTTGGCAAAATATCCCACGCCTAATATCGCCGACGCGATGAACCGGTTTCGGGTAATGGATCCCGGGATGAAGCCGGCAAATGAAGGCGATTTCATTGCCGGTCCGGCCGTCACGGTGATGTGCGCGCCGGGAGACAACCTGATGTTCCATAAGGCTCTCTCGCTGGCCAAGCCGGGCGATGTCATCGTCGGCAACTACTTTGGTCACATGATGGGCGCGGGCTTCGGGGGACTGATGGGACGCAGCGCCAAGAAGATCGGCATCGCCGGGGTTATCATCGACGGCGCAATTCGCGACGTTGAAGATTTCAAAGAGCTCGGACTGCCGGCGTAC
>JBEKQR010000487.1:0-3301 GCA_049519515.1 Candidatus Korobacteraceae bacterium | reverse complement strand
TTCATATCCACTTGCATCCACAACCGAGTGCTGTTTCCAACAGCATTCCCACAGCTATGCATCGGTTTTTAATTGTCTGGAGCCGCATGACCGTTCACCGTTGATGTATGGATTCGAGCACAGAAGCTACCTTGCAGAGCTGTCCTGTCTGTGGAGGAACAGGATTCAAGATCATACGCAGCGATGACGCTAGCGGCTCCAAACTGGAGAAGGCCGTTGCCTGTGATTGCCGTGTCGGTTCTCGTAAGGCACGGCTGTTGGAGCAGGCGCGCATCCCGAAGCGCTACAGAGATTGCAAGCTTTCTGGGGCGAGAGCGGAGAGATCTTTTGACCATGAAGGCAGTTTCAGTTCGCTGGCCTCTGCTTACCGCGATGCCTGCCGCTTTGTCAGCGAATATCCGCTGGAGAAAAAAGGGCTACTGCTGATCGGTCCGATTGGCGTGGGCAAGACCCATCTGGCTGTCGGCATCCTCCGCGAGCTGATTTTGCAGAAGGGAATTAACTGTCTCTTCTGCGATTACCGTGAACTGCTCAAGGACATTCAGAACTCCTATAACACATCTGTCCAGACCACCGAGATGGAAGTGCTACAGCCGGTCTTTGAAAGCGAGGTACTGCTGCTGGATGAATTGGGGGCAGTCAAACCAACAGATTGGGTGTGGGACACGGTAAGCCACATTCTCAATACCCGCTACAACGACGAACGCACGACCATCATCACCACCAATTATCGTGATCAGCCTCCTGCCGGTGAGCTGGATAGGAACAACAGCTACAGTGCAGCAACACGCGCTAACCGTGAGGAGACGCTTGGCGACCGCATTGGAGAGCGCATGCGCTCGCGCCTGCACGAGATGTGCCGCATCATCAACATGGAAGGCGAGGACTACCGATTGAAGTACCGCGGGGCCTGCTGTGATTAGGAGCCGAACAGTTGGTCAGGCTGGCTGGCGATCAGCCAAACTATGGGAGGAAGACTGGCATGACAACTAAATTCCCGGTAACCATAACCACATTGGAAGAGCTGCGTTTGCTGAAACAAGAGGGGAGGACAGAAACCCCACTTCAGCCAAGGCCTGCCGCTATTGACGAGCATGACCACATACGGACGCGGCTGATTGTCATTCACAGAACAGAGAAGGACGATCCGCATTCACCGCCCTTCTGATCAGCAGACACCACATGAAGTTGCCGCGACAGCCAGCGTATTTCACTTCTTCACTCGGATTCCCAACTCCTTCAGTTGCGCCTCTGATACAGGGGTAGGCGCGTCAACCATCAGATCGACAGCTCCAGCGGTTTTGGGGAATGGAATCACCTCCCTCAGGCTGGATGCACCGGCCAGGATCATGGCGATACGGTCCAGGCCGAGCGCGATCCCGCCATGGGGAGGTGTGCCATACTGCAAGGCCTCCAGGAAGAAGCCGAACCGTTGTTTCTGTTCCTCCTGGCTCATGCCCAGGGCGGCGAAGATCATGGCCTGAACATCCTGGCGGTGGATACGAATGGAGCCGGAGCCAAGCTCGGTGCCGTTGAGCACCACGTCGTAGGCGCGCGAACGAATGTCGCCCAGCACCGAATTAGGATCGCTCACCGAAGTCAGGCCTTCGGTGAGTTTGTCCATGTCTTCCTCGTGCAGCGAGGTGAACGGATGATGGGCGGCGTTCCAGCGGCCCTCGGTCTCGTCCCACTCGAACATCGGGAAGTCCGTGACCCATAGGAAACGGAAAGCCCTCTCTTGGAAGAGTCCGTGGCGGTCGGCGTACTTCTGCGCCAGCGCCAGGCGAAGCTGTCCGGCGCCCGCGCAAACCTCAGTGGCGCGGCGGTTCTGCCGGCGCTGCCCGGCAACATCGCCCGCGGCCACCGTCCCACTTGCGGAAGCCGTACTGCCGGCCACCAGCACAATCAGGTCATCCTCCCGCGCTTGCGCCGATTTCCGTATTCCAGCCGCGGCCGCCGCCAGGTTTCTTTCGATGCGCTTGAAATCCTCAAAGACCTTGATTCTGTTCTTAGCGCGCTCGGGGATGAGCAACCGGATGTCGTCGCGTTCCTTGCGCGAGAGCTCGCCAACCTTGGGGATGCGAATGGCAAGCATCGGCATGGCCGGATCGACCGCCAGCGCCTCCTTGTCGGCGGCGCTGAAATCACCGGAAACATCGGTCATGGCGGGCAGGCGAAGGTCGGGCTTGTCGATGCCATAGAGCCGGATCGCCTGGTCGTAGGTCATCTGCGGAAAGGGAGTATCGATGTCGTATCCGGCGGCGGCGAAGGCGGCGGTGAGAAAGCCCTCGACCGTCTCGAAGACCGTTTCCTGCTGGGCGAAGCATATCTCGAGGTCGATCTGGGTAAACTCCGGCTGGCGGTCGGCGCGCAGGTCCTCGTCGCGGAAGCAGCGCACGATCTGAAAATAGCGGTCGAATCCGGAGATCATCAGGATCTGCTTGAACAACTGCGGCGACTGCGGCAGGGCATAGAACTCTCCCTGGTGCACGCGCGAGGGCACCAGGTAGTCGCGCGCGCCTTCCGGCGTGGAGCGGGTCATGAACGGCGTTTCGATCTCGAAAAATCCCTTGGCGGCCAGGTGATTGCGGATGGCGAGCGAAATCTTGTGGCGGGTTTCGATGTTGAACTGCATCTCCGGCCGGCGCAGATCGATGTAGCGGTACTTGAGCCGCAGCTCCTCGTTGCTGATGACCTTTTCGCCGGGCAGGAAGGGTGGCAGCTTGCTCTCGTTGAGCAGGCGCATTTCGGATGGCACCAGCTCAACCTCGCCGGTCTCGATGTTGGGATTGCGGGTCGACTCGTCGCGCAACTTCACCCGGCCGGTGACCGCTACCACGTACTCGCTGCGCAGCTCTTCCGCGCGCGCGTGCAGCCCGGGATTGGATTCGTTGTCGAAAACCACCTGCGTGACACCCGTGCGGTCGCGCAGGTCGACGAAGATTATGCTGCCAAGGTCTCGCCGCCGGTCAACCCAGCCCATCAGGATGGCAGTCTTGCCGGCATCGGCGGCTCGGAGTTCTCCGCAGCGATGAGTGCGTTTCAGATCACCTAAAAAGTCGAGTTCCATCATCAGTCCATTTCAAAGAGGATGCAGTTCGATTCTACGATATGCGCAGTGGCCGTTTTGGTTCGCGGCAATTCCCGACTTGATCTAGAGCAAGACCAGCAAAAACATATGCCATCTTTGAAGGGGCGCGGCTTCGCGGGGTCCCCAGCAAGCCCGTATTTGGCTTGCTGGGGTGCCTTGTGCCGCGCCGAAAAGAACCGAAAAACAATGGGCCTTTAGGCCCTGAGGATC
>JBEKQR010000486.1:0-3311 GCA_049519515.1 Candidatus Korobacteraceae bacterium | reverse complement strand
TGCGTTCTGATGGCCTGCTGCACGCGCTCATCTTTGAGCTGGCGCTGCCCCTCGGGAAACTTTTCCAGCAGGCGCACGATCAGCAAGCGCACCTGGTGAGTTTTGGGATCGGCCACCACCAGCGGCTGGGTGTACTGTCCGGGGCGGAGCTTGGAGATGACCTCGAAGGCCTGGCGGTCCAACTTCAGCGAAGACTCGGGGACAAGGCCCAGATCGCCTCCATTGGCCGATGTTTCCGGATGCTCGCTGTAACTGGTGGCCAGGGCGGCAAAGTCCTCGCCGCTTTGCAGCCGGTTGTAAATCATCTGTATCTTCTTGCGCGCCTCGGCCTCGTTTTGCGCCTTGTCATTCTTGAGATTGCGGACCTGGGGATTGGGCTGCGAGGTCACCAGAATCTGCGCCAGGTGATACTGCGGTTCAATCAGGTTGAACTCCGCCTTGTGCCGCTCGTAGTAGGCGGTAACGTCGGCGTCGCTGATGTTGATCTTGGCGGAGATTTCCTTGTTCAACACCTTGTCCACGGTGATGGAGCGCCGCAGGTCGCGGCGAAAGTCGTCCAGGGTAATGGTGCGTTCCTTCAGCCGCTGATCGAATTCCTCCTTGGTGTAGGGCGCTTTGATTTCGCTAAGCTTGCTGTCCAGCTCGGCGTCGGTAGCCAGCAGGCCAAGCTTCTCCGCCCGCTGCATCAGAATTTCGTTGTCGATCAGCTCGCGCAGTATGTTCAGCCGCAGGCTCTGGGCCTGGTCCTCGGAAGGCGCCTGCGGAGCGCCTCGGGTCTGGTTGAGATAGTACTTCTCCACCTCGGCGCGCATGATCCTGCGGCCATTCACCTTGGCCAGAACGTCAGTTCCGCCCTGGCCCCGGCTGCACGCCAGGGAAAGCGCGAGCAGCGGCGCCAGCGCCAGCACGATTCCAGCCCAGCGAGAGCAAAAGCGGCCGCCGGCGCGCGCGCGCAAGCGGGCCATGCGTCCCCGGAAATCACCCTGGCTGTCGCTGTATTCCCGCAAGTGATGCTTC
This sequence comes from Candidatus Korobacteraceae bacterium, assembly GCA_049519515.1. Classification (GTDB taxonomy): domain Bacteria; phylum Acidobacteriota; class Terriglobia; order Terriglobales; family Acidobacteriaceae; genus CAWBRT01. The sequence goes on along the minus strand of JBEKQR010000486.1, from coordinate 2,294 downwards.
TCCTCGGCGCTCATTTGTGTTCCGGTTGCTTGTCTCCGGCGCTGGCGGCGGAAGCAGTTGCGGGCGGCTGCTGGCCGGCATCGCGCAGGACCTGATCCAGCGTCACCCTGAGTTCCTCGGCCGGCACCGCGCCTTCAACCTTCGAGCCGTTAATAAACAAGGCCGGCGTGCCGCTGACCCCCAGCGACTCGCCTTCTCGCACCGACTTCTCCAGCGCTTGCGACGGCTGGTCCTTGATGCATTGCTGCAGCAGGGCGGCATCGAGGTTGCGTTTCTTGCCGATCTCGAGGGTTATGCGGTCCAGCGCCGCGTCTTGCTCCTTCAAAGGACGCCTCTCCGCGCGTTTGCCGGAGACTTCTTCGCCCCGGGTGTGCAGGTAATCGGCAAAATCCCAGAACGCCTCGCCGCTCTGGCGGGCCAGGCAATTGGAGTTGATGGCCGCGCGCCCCGCCCAGGGATGAATCTGGAAGAGGGGAAAATCCTTGTAGTAAACCTTCACCCGGTCTCCGTACGCCGGCATGATTTCGCCGAACAGCGTCTGGTGCATGCGCGAGCAGAACGGGCACTCGTAGTCGTCGTAAACCACGATCGTGACCTTCGCATCCTTGTTGCCGCGCAGCGGACGGCCGCCGAGGTCGATCTTGCTCATCACCTTCTCATAAGGATCGGCGGTCAGGTCCATCTTCTCCACGGAGAGCAGTTGCTTGCCATCCTTGGACAAGAGAAAATCGCGCGTCTGCCGCTTGTCTGCCACCGCGAAGGTAACCGTGACGGAGTCGTAGTTGGTGAATTCGCTGGCTTTTGGCGCGCTCACCGAGAGCTGCACGTAGCCTGGAACCTTGAATTCCGCGCGCACCGTGCGCTCGATCCGCCGGTTCAGGTCCGAGGCGGGCGTTGGGATTTCCGCTTGGTTAGCACGCCACTCGCCCTTTGGGTCCGGCGCCGGAGCCGGAGCCTGCGCCGAGCGCCGGCCGGAGCAGCCCAGGCAAAGCAAAAGCAAGGCCAAAACAAAGACAAGCCGTCGCAGCATGAGTTCCTTCATTCGTCGGTAAGCGAGCATTCGCCTGTAAGCGAGAGAGACGAATACTGATTATCGCATGCGGAGCTGCTCTCAGTAGAAAGCATTTGGCTGAAAACCACTCCAGATCTACTGGCGCCTGCCGGGAAAATGTCCCCTGGGGCTCGCCGGCCTTACGGCCCGGATGCGGCTCAAGTCCTCTCCCGCTGCAGCTCTTTGGCGGGCAGAATCGCGTTCATCGATCCGGAGCGGAAACCCTCGAGGTCGAGAGTTACGTAGGTAAAGCCGAGCGCTTTGAGGATGCGGGTGAATTCCGCTGCCATCTCCGGCGAGAGCGCGCGTGGCAGCTCGTCGCGGGCGATTTCCACGCGGGCGATGGCCCCGTGATGCCGCACGCGCACCTGGCGGAAACCGAGTGAGCGCAAAGCCTCCTCGCCGGCTTCCACTTGGCGCAGGGCTTCGACCGTGACCTCGCGCCCGTACTCGATGCGCGAGGAGAGACATGCCGAGGCGGGCTTGTCCCACACCTCGAGCCCGGCGGCGCGGGCAACATCGCGCACGTCCTGCTTGGTGAAACCGGCCTCCAGCAAGGGAGCGGCAACGCCGTGGCGGCGCGCCGCCTGCTGCCCGGGACGATAGTCGCCCTGATCGTCCAGGTTGATGCCGTAGGCTACGGTGTCGAAAGCCTGCTCGTCGCGGCGCCGCTCGATCACCGTGAACAGCTCGTCCTTGCAGTGAAAGCAACGCATGGAGTCGTTGCGGACGTACTCGGGCCGCTGCATCTCGTCGGTGGAGATCACTTGCAGGGGAATGTCGTGGCGGCGGCAGAATTCCACTGCCTCCCGCATCTCGCTGCGGGCCAGGCTGGGCGAATCGGCCAGCAGCGCCAGCACTCGTCCGGGCGCAACGTAATGAGCAGCCCAGGCCAGGAAAGCCGAATCGACGCCTCCCGAAAAAGCCACCAAAGTTTTTCCCAGGCAACGCAGACGTTCTTCGAGGTTGCGCCATTTTGCCTGCAATTCAACCGGAAGGCTCGACAAATCCACTGCGAGGGGCATGCGCTTATCTTACGACGAACCGGGTCGCTATCTCCAGCAGAGGGATGAATAGCTTGGAGGCTAAGTCCAGGAACTTACGTTCCTGATCTCGGTAGTGTCTTAGAATCTGTCCAAGAACTGTGAATTGCTAGGTGGAAGCCCACGCCTTTAGGCGTGGGAAGCAAAGCTCAATAACAAAACGCCTTTAGGCGCTGTGGATACATCGGCACGGCGGCTAA
>JBEKQR010000485.1:0-3319 GCA_049519515.1 Candidatus Korobacteraceae bacterium | reverse complement strand
ATTGACCAGCGAGGCGAAGGGATAATCCAGCATGGCCGCCATCATTCCGCCCACCTGGGCGCCGCCGGCTTCGGCCTGCGCTCCGGTCAAGACGAGGTCGTACTTGCCCTTCTTGACGAAGGCGGCCAGAATCGTGGCCACGCCCTTGGCGTCGCAGCCGGCGAAGGCCTCGTCGGAGATCAGCGCGCCGTTCTTGGCGCCCATGGCCATCTCCCGGCGCAGCACCTCTTCGTCTTCCTCGTCGCCGATGGTGACCACGGTGACGTTGCCTCCGAGCTTGTCGACCATGCGAATGGCCTCTTCGACGGCGTAGTTATCGAATTCGTTTACGGAGTAAACGAGGTCGTCGCGCTTGATGTCTTTTCCCGACTTATCAAGCTCGATCTCGTTTTCCGAAGTGTCGGGTACTCTTCTCACGCAAACTAAAATTTCCATCCAGCCTCCCAATGCCCTGGCCCCGAAACTCACTGAGGCTTGTTCTTGAAGGGCGCGGCTTCAGCCGCGCCGGAATTCTCTAATAGGCTGGCCTTTAGGCCCTGAGGTATTAGCCCCTCAGGGGCTAAAGCCCTAATTCTTGCTGGCCCACTACGGCGTGGCTGAAGCCATGCCCTTTCAAAAATCCTGCTGCAACTGGCACTCAATCCGTATCCTTCACGCGCGCGTGATTTGCTTTTCAACCAACTCCGCCAAATCGATGGCGGTCATTTTTCCTTCCAGCCCGGCCACCTTGATGGCGTCTTCCATGTTCGCCATGCAGAAGGGGCAGGCGGTCACGATCACGTTGGCCCCGGCCTCGGCGGCCATGCGCACCCGCAGCACGCCCATGCGCTGATCTTCCTTGGGCTCGTAAAACAGCATGAGCCCGCCTCCGCCGCAGCAGAATGAGCGGTCGCGGCAGCGGCTCATTTCCACTCTCTTCAGGCCGGGAATGGCGTCCAGAACGTCGCGCGGTTCTTCGTAAATCTGATTGTGACGCCCGAGATAACACGGATCGTGGTAGGTATAAACGTCGTTCCCGTTCTCTACCGGGTTGAGCTTGAGCTTGCCGGAGCGCACCTCGCGGGCGATTACCTGGCTGATGTGCTCGACCGGCGGCACGTCCTTGTAGTCGTTCTTGAGCGCGTTGCAGGCGTGCGGGTCGGAGGTAACGATGCGCCGCGCGCCGCAGGCTTTGATGGCCCCGGCGTTGTGCTCGCGCAGGCTCTGGAAGAGCATCTCTTCCCCGAAGCGCCGCACCTCGTGACCGCTGTCTTTTTCGGCGGCGCCGAGGATGCCAAAGTTCGCCCCGATGTGCGCCAGAATCTTCGCCGTCGCCCGCCCGATCGACTGCATGCGGTCGTCGTAGGCGGTGATGCTGTCGACAAAATACAAGGTGTCCAACCCCGGCACGCCAGAATCGGGCGCGCCAGGGACCCCGGCGCCGTTTTTGCCGTCCAGAACCTTGACCGGGCAGACCTGCTGGAAGTCCTGGGCCTTGACCCAGTCGGCCTTTTTCTTCTCCATCTTGCCGTAGGGGTTGCCGCGGCTTTCCAGCGCCTTGAGGGGCTTTTGCAGCGACTGCGGCACGTTGCCGTCGTCGATCATTCCGCGCCGCAGGTCGACGATCTTGTCGATGTACTCGTTCATCACCGGGCATTCCTGCTCGCAGGCGCCGCAGGTGGTGCAAGACCAGATTTCATCTTCCGAGAAGATGCCGCCGATCAACGGCTGGCCGTCGTTCGCGGCGCCCAGAAGCGGGTAATGCTGAAAGCCGTAATTGCGCGCCTTGATGGTGATAAACCTGGGCGAGAGCGGCCTGCCCGCCGCATTCGCCGGACACTGGTCCGAGCAGCGGCCGCAATCGGCGCAGGAATAGAAATCCAGCATGTGCTTCCAGGTGAAGTCTTCGAATTTTTTCACCCCGAAGGATTTCACCTGGTCCAGTTGCTCATCGCTGATGCCCCACCTCACCGGCTTCACCGTTCCCCGGTCCAGCTTGGCGAAATAAACGTTGAACAGGGAGGTGATGACGTGAAAGTGTTTCCCCATCGGCAGGAAGCAGAGGAAGCAGAAGAAGGTCAACTCGTGCGCGAGATAGGCGCCGAGGTGGAGATTCTGCAGCGCCGGCAACGAGACGGGGAGCAGCGCCTGCTGGAAAATCCAAGCCAGCGATAGCGCGGGCAGCGTTTCCGGTTGGCCCTGCACTGCCTGGAAGGCCGTCTGGCTGGCCGCAAACAGGCTTTCGGAGACCATCAGGATGGCAATCAGCGCCAGCACGAAGACGGCTTCCGCCGTGTGGTCTTTGCCGTATTTTGCCGGCACGGCGTAGCGCGCGGGTTTGAAGACCGCCCGGCGGATGGCGGCAACGGCCGCCGCCAGCAGCACGAGCGTGGCCGCGTAGTCTTTGGCTACGTTGTAGAATTCACCCACGCCGCCGGCAAAACCGGGCATGGCAAAGTGCTCCCAGACGCCAATCGCCACCAGCGAGAGGGAACGGACGGAGAGCACCAGGAAGCCGGCGAAGATTACGATGTGGAGGACTCCCGCCAGCAGATAGCGCGGTTGCTTCCATTGTCCCAGCCAGAACTGCAGTGTCCTGCCCAGCCGGAGGGTTGCGCGGTCGAAGCGGAAATCGGGAGCGCCGCGCAGAAGCGGCGCCACGCGCTTCGCCATAATAAAGATGAAGCACGCAATGCCCAGGAGAGGAATGATCGAGAACAGCACTCGGCCCGGTAAAAACCAATACGTCGCTTGCGCTGGTGAATCGATGAGCTGCACCATGGTTCGAGAATTTCAGGTTTAAGATTTTCGATTTTAGATTGAAAGACCGGCCAGTGGCTCGGTAATTCACTCTTAAATCGAAATCAAAATCGGAAATATCCTCCCTTACATCCCCTGTCCCCGGGCTTTCGTTCCACCCCGAAGCAGATAAAACTCAGCGCGGGTCTTGGTCTCTTATCCGTAGGGAATCGGATTCTTTTCGAGCCAATGCCTGTCGCGCACCGCATCTATGTTCTTGCGCGCTCCCCGGGCCATGTCGCCGGCCAGCCGGCGGGTGCCCCAAGCCGTTCCCGTGGTCAGGCCGATGACTCCTCCCAGCAGGCTGGCGCCAACCAGCGCGGGGTAATTCGGCTTGCGCCTCTGTCCCAGGGCTGCGCCCAGCGCGCCGACGTAAGCGCCGATGGCGGCCGGCAGCCACGACTCGCGCAGCGCGCCCACCAGGACCGAGCCAATCGAGGCTTCGCCCAGCGCCGCCTGTTCCGCGGAACGCAATCCCTCCCACCCAGAGCCGACCAGGCTGCGACCATAGCCGACGCTGGACTTGAGCCAATCACCGGGT
>JBEKQR010000484.1:0-3330 GCA_049519515.1 Candidatus Korobacteraceae bacterium | reverse complement strand
CATCTCTCTTTTCGAAAAAAACCCGCTTTTAGAGGGTTTTCTCGAGTTCGAACGTCAACTTCCAGAACCGGATGCTTGCATCCAATTGCAAATGTTCGACTTATAACCGGACACTACTGATTTTCGATTTCAGATTGAAAAACTCCAAACCGCGGCCGTCCAATCTGAAATCAAAAATCTTAAATCTTAAATCAAAAATGATTTCGGGCTGTGGGGTCTGGATTTGGCTGAATCGTAAAGGATGCAACCATGGCCAAACTTTCCATTCGCGATCTTTCCTTGAACAACCACCGCATTCTGATGCGCGTGGATTTCAATGTTCCCCTCGACGGCGGGCGGGTGGCCGATGACACACGCATACGCGAGACGCTGCCCACCATCGAATACGCTCTGCGTCATGGCGCCAAGCTCATCCTGGCCTCCCACCTGGGACGCCCCAAGGGCAAGCCGAATCCGCAGTACAGTCTCAAGCCGGTGGCCGAGCGGCTGCGCATCCTGCTGGACCAGCTTATCGGGCGCGGGCAGAACGTCGGATTTTCCCCGGATTGCATCGGCCTGCAGGCCGGCGAGATGGCCGGCAAGCTGGAGCGCGGCCAAACCTTGTTGCTGGAAAACCTGCGCTTCCATCCCGAGGAAGAGGCCAACGACGACGTCTTCTCGCAGGCGCTGGCCATGCTTGCCGATTTCTATGTCAATGACGCCTTCGGCACCGCGCATCGCGCCCACGCTTCTACCGTGGGCGTAACCCGCCACCTGCCCAAGTCGGCCGCCGGTCTGCTGATGGAAAAGGAACTCGATTACCTGAGCCGCGCCACCCAGAACCCGGCAAAGCCCTTTGTCGCCATTCTGGGAGGGGCCAAGGTCAGCGACAAGATCGGCGTCATTCGCAACCTGCTCGACAAGGTGGATGCCTTCCTGATCGGCGGCGGCATGGCTTATACCTTCCTCAAGGCGCAGGGCATCGAGATCGGCAAGTCGCTGCTCGAAGCCGACAAGCTGGAACTGGCCGGGCAGTTGCTCCAGGAGGCCAAAGCGCGCAAGGTGAAACTGCTGCTGCCGGTCGATCACGTGGTTGCCGACAAGGTGGATGCCAGCGCGAGCGCCAAGCCCGTGGCCCAGGGCGAGTCGATTCCGCCCGAACAAATCGCCGTTGATATTGGCCCTGGGACCGTTGAGCTGTTCGCGGCCGAGATCGCCAAGGCGCGCACCATCGTCTGGAACGGCCCCATGGGAGTTTTTGAAATCGACCAGTTCTCGCGCGGCACCATGGCGGTGGCGCGAGCCGTCGCCGACAACGCCGGCGCCACTTCCATCGTGGGCGGCGGCGATACCGTGGCCGCCGTCCACAAGGCCGGCGTGGCCGAGCAGATCAAACATATCTCCACCGGCGGAGGCGCATCACTCGAGTTCCTGGAGGGTAAGCGGCTGCCCGGGGTCGAGGCCTTGACGGACAAATAGTTTCGAGTTTCCAGTTTCAAGTTTCAAGTTTGTGCAGAAGCATTCGAGAGTTGTGTCTAAGAGAAAACAGCACGACGGGTGGCCCACTCAAGCCCGTTGTTGGCTTGAGTGAGTAGTTCGGAACTTGAATCGTTTTCGGGGAGATCCCTCGCGTTGCTCGGGATTTCGCTTGCGGGCTCTCGCTTCGCTCACGCCCGCAAAGCGGCTCAACTTGAAACTAGAAGCTATCTCATAATGAACCAAGAAGATAAACCAGCGGTTACCTCAGGGGCTAAAGCCCGCATTTTTATTGGCTCTGGACGGCACGGCTGAAGCCGTGCCCTTTCAAAAACGATTTATGAGATAGCTTCTAGAAACTCGAAACTTTATGAACGACTTCTACAAAATCGACTTGGGCGAGGGCTCGACCCTGGTCATTCTGCAGGGCGACATTACGCGGCAGGAGGCCGATGCCATCGTCAACGCCGCCAATTCCACGCTGATGGGCGGGGGCGGCGTGGATGGCGCGATTCATCGCGCCGGAGGCCCGGCTATTCTCGAAGAGTGCAAAAAGATCGTCGCCGCGCAGGGGCACCTGCCTCCGGGCGAGGCCGTTTCCACCACCGGCGGACGCCTAACCGCGGCCTTCGTGATTCACACCGTCGGCCCCATCTGGCGCGGGGGAATGCATGGGGAGCCCGCGTTGCTGGCCGGCGCTTACCGGAATTCCCTGCGTCTGGCCGACCGCCTTGGCCTGCACAACCTGGCGTTTCCAGCCATTTCCACGGGCGTCTATGGCTATCCGGCATCGCCGGCGGCGGAGATCGCCATCGAGACGGCGATCGATGCCCTGGTCGATGCCCGCAACGTCCGCGAGGTCCGCTTCGTCCTGTTTGACCGGGCCGCGCTTGAAACCTTTCTGGAGGCGGCGCACACCGTGGCGCAACGCCGCCAGACAAAGTGGCGCATCCAGCACGTCACCCAATCCCAATGAACACAGCTCCGGCTTTGCCGGTAGCCCCGGGAACGAAAGAATGACACGAAAAAAAATTATTGCCGCCAACTGGAAGATGTACAAAACGGTTCAGGAAGCGCAGGCTTTTCTGCAGGCGTTCCTGCCGCTGGTGAAGGACCATGAGAGGGACGAAATCGTCATCTGCCCGTCTTTCGTCGACATTCCCGCGGTGGTGGAGCAGTGCCGCGGCACCCGGGTGAAAGTAGGCGCGCAGAACGTCTATTGGGAGCGGGAGGGCGCCTTCACCGGCGCGGTCTCGGCGGCCATGCTCACCGGCGCCGGCTGCGAGTTTGTGATCATCGGGCACTCCGAGCGCCGGCAGTTCTTCGGGGAAACCGACGACACCGTGAACCGCCGCCTGAAAAGCGCGCTGGAGGCCGGCCTTGCTCCCATTCTTTGCGTCGGCGAGGTGCTGGAGGAGCGCGAAGCCAAGCTTACCGAAGACGTGCTGCGGCGCCAGTGCACGCGCGCTTTCAATGGCATCTCCGCCCGCAAGGCGGCCAGGCTGAGCATTGCTTATGAGCCGGTGTGGGCCATCGGCACCGGCCGCACGGCGACCCCGCAGATGGCCGCCGACGCTCACGTGGTCATCCGCGAGGAAGCGGCCAACTCCTTCGGCAAGGACTTCGCCAAGAGCATGCGCATTCTTTATGGCGGCAGCGTCAAGCCGGAGAACGCCAAAGCGCTGATGGCCGAGCAGGAAATTGACGGCGCGCTGGTGGGAGGCGCCAGCCTCAGCCCGGAATCATTCACCGCCATCGTGAAGTACTGATTGCCGGATCAGGATAAAGTTACTTGGCCGGGTCAGCGAGATCGTTCCGGACCGGCTCACCTGAAGCCAGCATCTTGATCCAGAAATCTTTTTCCACCTTGAAGCC
>JBEKQR010000483.1:0-3344 GCA_049519515.1 Candidatus Korobacteraceae bacterium | reverse complement strand
CCAGGACCGAGCCAATCGAGGCTTCGCCCAGCGCCGCCTGTTCCGCGGAACGCAATCCCTCCCACCCAGAGCCGACCAGGCTGCGACCATAGCCGACGCTGGACTTGAGCCAATCACCGGGTTTCATGTTGTGATCCCTGCCTATCAATACTGCCAGAACAACAGTAATGCTGATACAGCGCCAAGCACTTCAGCTACACGGGGATGTTTCCATGCCGCTTGGCTGGCCGGGTCTCCCGTTTATCGCGGATCGTCTCCAGAATCTCGATCAGCCGCATGCGCGTTTCGCACGGCAAAATGACCGCGTCGATGTAACCGCGGCTGGCGGCGACGTAGGGGTTATAAAACGCCTGGCGATAGTTGTCGATGATTTCCTGCCGCTTGGTCTCGGGATTGGGGGCTTCCTGGATCTCGCGGCGGAAGATCACGCTGGCCGCGCCCTCGGCCCCCATGACCGCGATTTCGGCCGTGGGCCAGGCCAGCACCATGTCGGCCCCGAGGTGGCGGGAGCACATGGCGATGTAGGCGCCGCCGTAATTCTTGCGGGTGATCAGGGTCATCTTGGGCACCGTGGCCTCGGAATAGCACCACAGCAGCTTGGCTCCATGGCGAATCACGCCGCTCCACTCCTGGTCGGTGCCGGGCAGGTAGCCGGGCACGTCGGCGATGGTCAGCATGGGAATGTTGAAGCAGTCGCAGAAGCGAATGAACCGGGTTGCCTTGTCCGAGGCATTCACGTCAAGACATCCAGCCAGGCAGAGCGGCTGGTTGGCGATGATGCCGACGGTGTGGCCGTCCAGCCGGCCGAATCCCACGAGCATGTTCGGCGCGTAATAGCGGTGGACCTCGAAGAAGTCCCCGTCGTCCACGATCGACCGGATCACCTGCTGCATGTCGTAGGCCGCCCTGGGATTGTCGGGCATGATGTCGTCGAGCTCGGGAACCAGGCGTTCCGGGCGGTCTCCGTTTTTCACCTGCGGCGGAGTTTCGCGGTTGTTGCTGGGGAGGAAAGAGAGCATCTTCCTGATCTGCTGGATGCAGTCGCGGTCGTCCTCGGCGGCGAAATGGGCGACCCCGCTCTTGCTGTTGTGGGCCATGGCGCCGCCCAATTCCTCCTGGCTGACCTCCTCGCCCGTAACCGCCTTGATCACGTCGGGACCGGTGATGAACATGTAGCTGGTGTTCTTCACCATGAACACCCAGTCCGTCATGGCCGGCGAGTAAACGGCGCCGCCGGCGTTGGGTCCCATGATGGCCGAGATCTGCGGAATGATGCCGGAGGCAACGGCGTTGCGATAGAAGACCTCGCCGTAGCCGCAGAGGGAATCGACTCCTTCCTGAATGCGGGCGCCGCCCGAGTCGTTCATGCCCACGAAGGGAATGCCCGCCTTGAGCGCCATATCCATGACCTTGCAGATTTTCCTGGAGTGCATCTCGCCGAGGCTTCCGGCGCGGGCGGTGAAATCCTGGGCGAAGGCCGCCACCGGCCGGCCATCCACCTTGCCGAATCCGGTAACCACGCCGTCGGCTGCGATCTCGACCTTGTCGATGCCGAACATGGTCCCGCGGTGGCGCATGAACCTGTCGGTCTCGCGGAAGCTGCCCGCATCGAACAGCAAGTCCAGCCTCTCGCGCGCGCTGAGCTTGCCGCGCGCATGTTGCGCCGCCACGGCCGCGGCCCCGCCCATCTCCTTGGCCTTAAGGTCTCGCTCTTGCAGCTCCTTTAGCTTTTCAGCTACGGACCCCAGCTTGATTCCGAATCCAGCAACCGCCATGGCCACCTCTCTTTTTCGTTGATCGGGTTCAATGTCATTGCTTCCGGACTGCAGCGTAAGACTTGGCTGTATCCGGAACTATCGTCGAAACGCTTCTCAGCGAAGCTGCCAGACTTTGCCGCTGGGCTTCTTGTCAGGGACGACGGCGATGGCAGCAATCACCGAGCCCTTCGCCACTTTCTCGCCCTCCGCGTAAGGCAGGGAGATGATCTTGCCCGCGGCAGGGACCGTTATCGGGTTTTCCATTTTCATGGCGTCCAGGATCAGGATTACATCTCCCTCTTTCACTTCTTCTCCGACGTTTTTCTCGTGCCGCATGATTACCCCCGGCATGGGGGCTACGACGCGGCATACGCCGGTCTCATCCCCGGCCGTCTGCTGCAACATCAGCCCCACTTCAGTGATTGCCGTCCTGGCGTCATCGAGGGTGCGCTTGTGCTTGGGCGCGATCCTGGCCACGCGCTCGCCGGCTTCGGCCAGCAGTTTGGCGGCCTGACCCAGTTTTTCAGTGATAAGAGGCAGATCTTCCGCAGGCGCTGGCGCAACCTGCTTCAGGGTATGCTTTTCCTGCTCGTCCGCCATCCTTCTCTCCCTCAGAGACGATTGCTTGTGTGTCGTTGCGCAACCCGCGCGTGCAGCGCGACTCCCGTCATGCGCAATGACTGCGCTTAAGACAGCTCAGTCGTTCAACGTACTCAATAGGCTGGCCGGTCTTAATCGTGCGCACAGTAACCGGCGCGATACCAGCTAACAACGAAACAATTGCAGCGGAGAACCGGAACGTGAATAGCAGACTTACCCGAAAAGCCGGTCCCAGTGCCGCTTATACGGCGGACTTCGGACGTTCAACCTAGATAACAAGTATCAGAAAAATTTTTGCAATACCTAAGATATTTACCTGTGTAAACATCAGGCATATTGTTTACCTCCAAACATACTGGCGACTCTGTGACCTGCATCACTCCACTAAGTGCTTTCCGTTACCTGCTTGTCGGGTTTTTCGCTTAGCTACAAAACAGTAAACATAAATTGGTTTTAAGGTATGAATCGGTAACTGCTAAAAAGAGAGGGTAAATGCCGCTGTTTCCTGGCTAAAAACCGCTAAAAGTCGAAGTTGCCGAAGTCCCGTCAAACGTCACAATCGGCTTTGCTGGAGTGGACCTACCTTGGCAACATGGAACACTTTTCGCGCAGCAGGGTCTGGCATCGGACATAGCGAATGGCGTCTCGCAGGCACCCTTTGTCGGTTCCCTCGGTACAATGGCGCTCGGCGGTAAAGAATAAGTGAAAGCACCTAACCGGGTCCCGCCAGAATCTAAATATTCAGTTAGGACGGGAACTGGAGAGCATGAGCGTTCTAAACTTGGCAACGGTTCAGCCTTGGAGAAGTGATGAAGATCTGGCGCGGATCCTGGCGCGCCAGCGAGAGGCCTTCCGCACACTTGAGCCGCCGACGCTGGCGGAGCGCCGCGACGATCTGGAAAAGCTCCGGCAAGCGGTGCGGAGCAATGCCGGCCGCATCGCCCAGGTGATCTCCGCCGATTTCGGGAATAGGTCGCGGCACGATAC
>JBEKQR010000482.1:0-3374 GCA_049519515.1 Candidatus Korobacteraceae bacterium | reverse complement strand
TTTAGCCGCCGTGCCGATGTATCCACAGCGCCTAAAGGCGTTTTGTTATTGAGCTTTGCTTCCCACGCCTAAAGGCGTGGGCTTCCACCTAGCAATTCACAGTTCTTGGACAGATTCTTAGCACCACGGGAGGGTATTAGGAGAACACAGAATCCAACCTGGAACGGAAATTGATATTTGCAGCGGGTATTTCCGAGAGTAGCACGCGTATGAGGTGTCTATAATAACTGCAGGTTGGTTTAGCGAATCCCGAGTCGAGAGAAAATGGACGGAATCTTTTTCACGGCGTTTGCCATAGGCGGCGAGATTGTCGATCTGGTTCAGCAGACCGGAGTTGTCGCCAAGATAGTCTTAGTTATCCTGCTGGTATTCAGCCTTTTTTCCTGGGCGGTGATCCTGGCCAAATGGGGCTCGTTCCGGCGCGCCAAGGTGCAAAGCTCCCGTTTCCTGCGGGCCTTCCGCAAGACCGGCCGCCTGAATGAGATTTCGGCGGTGGCCGAGCAGTTCAAGCCGAGCCCGCTGGTGCCGGTCTTCGAGGGAGGTTTGCAAGAACTGCTCCGGCAGGAGGGAGCCACGCGCATCGTGGCCGTTCAGCGCGCCATGCAGATTGCTTCCTCCGAGGAGCTGACGCGGCTGGAGCGGCGCCTGCCCTGGCTGGCGACCACCGGCGCGGTGACGCCGTTTGTGGGACTGTTCGGCACCGTCTGGGGCATCATCGATGCCTTCCACGGGCTCGGCAACTCGGGCGCGGCCACCCTGCGGGCGGTTGCCCCGGGAATCTCCGAGGCGCTGATCACCACCGCCGCCGGCCTGTTCGCGGCCATTCCCGCCGTCATCGCCTACAACTATTACATGCAGGAGGTACGGCAGTTCGGGGCGCGCATGGACGACTTCAGTCTGGAACTGCTGAACACGGTCGAGCGCGGGCAGCAGGCCTCGGCGGCGCCGGCCCCAACCATCGTGGAGCGGCGCTAGATGGCCTTCACCAACGCACAGGGACGCACCCAGAGCTCGCTTTCGGAGATCAACGTCACTCCGTTTGTCGATGTCGTGCTGGTGCTGCTGATCATCTTCATGGTGACCGCGCCCATCCTGCAGTCCGGCATCGAGGTGACGGTGCCCAAGACCAGGACGGTGAAGGAAATCACCGAGGAGCGGCTGGTCATCACCATCGATAAGCAGCAGCGCGTCTACCTGGGGAACGACCCGGTGAACATCAATGAAGTGGGCGCCAAGATCCGGCAGAAGATTCGCGATCCGCAAGGGCAGTCGGTGTTCATCCGTTCCGACCAGGACGTTCCTTTTGGCGCTTTCGCAACCGTAATGGATGCGGTGAAGTCGGCCGGCATCAGCAATGTGAGCATCGTTACCCAACCTTTGAACGATAATGGCAGCAAACGCTGATATCTTTCAGGAGCGCGACCGTTTGGGCGGCTTTCTGGCCGCTTCGCTGGCGCTGCACGTGGCGCTGTTCGGGTCGATGCTCCTCTATGCCGCGTTCTTCTCCGGGCCACGCGAGAGCTGGGGCGGCACCACCAGCGGCGGCGGTGACGCCATGAGCGCCACCCTGGTAAGCACCGTTCCGCTGCCGGCCAATCCCCAGGCACAGCCAGAAAACGTGCTGGCCAACGAGTCCAAGGGGCTGTCGCAGTCTGAACCGAAGCCGGTGGAGAAAGACGTTACCGCTATTCCGATTCCCGACCGCCAGCCCAAAACCAGGACCAAGCCTGCCAAGCAGCCGGTGACGCCGGCGCGCGAGAAGCCGCGCCAGACGGCATCGCTGGAACCTCCCAACGTGATTCCCTTCGGCCAGGGCGGACCGGTCAGCGGCCCCTATGGAGTGTTCAATGCCGGGGGCGCGAAGGGCGGGTTCGGCTTCAGCGGCGGCGGCGGCGATTTCGGCACCCGCTTTGCCTGGTATGTGGACGCGGTGCGGCGCAAGGTTTCAGAAAACTGGATGAAATATGAAGTGGACCCCAACATTTCCACTGCCCGGCGGGTTTATATCTATTTCGAGATTGCCCGTTCCGGCAGTCCGGGCAACATCCGCATCGAGCAGTCGAGCGGCGTTCCTTCGCTCGACCAATCGGCAATGCGGGCTTTGCAGAGGATCGACACCTTCGGTCCACTGCCCCCCGAATACGGGGGCGGCCATGTGTCGGTCGAATTCTGGTTTGATTATCGCCGCTGATTGCTCTGCCAATCTGCGCCAGGAGCTATAGGAAAAAACATGAGGAAACTGGCACTCACGGCGGGCCTGCTGCTGTTGATGATGGCAACCGCAAACGCGCAAGACTGGATCCGTACCGGCACCGGGCTGGGAATTGAAAAAGTTCGTCTGGCCGTTCCCGGCTTCGCGCCATCGTCGGGCGAAGGGCAAACGGTCGAACTGCTCAAGACCTTTGACGACACGCTGTGGAACGATCTGCATCAGGCCGGCATCTTCGAGGTGGTGTCCAAGAGCTTCTACCCGCTGGGGACGGTCGGCAAGCCCGCCGATATCAAGCTGGAAGCCTGGGGAAATCCGCCGCCCAATGCCGGAATGGTGGCCTTCGGCAACCTCGGCGTAAACAGCGGCCGCGTGCTGGTGCAGGGCTGGCTGTTTGATACCAGGAACCCGCAGTCGCCGCAGGTGCTGGGCAAGCAGTACAACGAAGCGGCCTCGGTGCAGAACGCGCGCGTGGTGGCGCACCGCTTTGCCAACGAAATCATCCTGCGGCTGGGCGGAGGCGTGCCAGGCATCGCCGAAACCCGCATTTACTTCGTCAGCACGCGCAGCGGCGCCAAGGAAATCTGGACCATGGACTATGACGGGGCCAACCAGCATCAGTTGACCCACCTGCGAACGATTGCGCTCTCGCCGCGGCTTTCGCCCGACGGCTCGCGCGTGGCTTTTTCGGCGGTTTGGCGCGGCAACTGGAACGTCCTCATGTACTCGAACGAATTAAACCGGCTGGTTTCGTTCCCCAGCTTCGGCGACGCCAAGACTCCCGCCTGGTCGGGCGACGGCACCCGGCTGGCGTTTTCATCCTCGCGCACCGGGGACCCGGAAATCTACTCGTGCGACGCCAACGGCGGCAATCTGAAGCGATTAACGGCGGTGAAAGGGCCTGACGTCTCGCCGGTTTGGAACCCGAGGACCGGCGCGCAGATCGCCTTTGTCAGCGGCCGGAGCGGTTACGCGCAGATCTACATGATGGACTCGGATGGGGCCAACGTGCAGCGGCTGACCGACGGCGGCTACGCGGTGTCGCCTTCGTGGTCTCCCAACGGGCAGTTCCTGGTCCTTGCCTGGATGCGCCGCTATGGCCCGGGGGCTCCCGGAGCACAGGACATCTACATCATGGACATCGCCAGCCGCCAATGGGTGCAGT
>JBEKQR010000481.1:0-3377 GCA_049519515.1 Candidatus Korobacteraceae bacterium | reverse complement strand
ATAGGGCGAGTCCCCCGCTCCGGCGACGTTAATAGCGCTTAGAGGATTAGCTCGCCACGCGCTGATAATCTTGCCAGTGTCGACCTTTTCCCCGTTGGAATATGTTTCTTGAGTGTCTGTCGCTGTAAGCAACGTACCACTACCTGACAACTGAATGGCGATTGTCATTTTTTGCTGCCTCAGAAGCTGCGCAGGCTTTAGATGAGGTATGGACCATTGGAATATCCGGGCGCGGCTTTGGGGAATGGCGGCATCATACGTCACCTCCAGACCTGCGTAAAGTTTTTTGCAACCAGTGTGATGAAACAAAGGGTTACTAACATACATTCTCCGCAAAACAAAAGCCCCGGTTTCCGGGGCTTCGCCTCTCGTTCAAACATTTAACACAGCGGCTAATGACGCATTGCGTTGGTGTCCTGACTCCCACGCCTAAAAGCGTGGGCTTCCACCTTCTACTTGCCTGCCTTTTCCGCCACCTCGATGCGCGTTTCGGCGCGCCGCAGGGCGCCCTGTACTTCCTCATAGTTGATATCCGGGCGATTGCTGCGCAGAATCTCCTCGGCGCGCTGCTTGGCTTCCTGCGCGCGCGCCACGTCAATGTCCTGGGCGCGTTCGCTGGTCTCGGCCAGGATCGTCACCTTGTACGGGAGCACCTCGGCAAATCCCCATGCCACCGCCAGGCGGGTGGTAGTGCCGGCGCTGCGATAGCTGATCTCGCCCACGCCAAGCTCGGTGATCAGCGGCGCGTGTCCCGGCAGCACGCCCAGGTACCCGTTCAGGCCGGGGATTTGGACTTCCACGGCGGTGTCATGCACCACCAGCCGCTCCGGGGTTACGATTTCGAGTTCCAGGACATCGGGCATCGGTAGTTCTCATTTCAGGGATTAGGGATTAGGGGTTAGTTGGTTGCGAGTTTACTATCCCCTATTCCCTAATCCCTGGCCCCTTTATCAAGCTGTCGCCTTCATCTTCTCGGCGGCTTCCAGCACCTCGTCGATCGAGCCCTTCATGTAGAAAGCCTGCTCGGGAATATCGTCGTGCTTGCCCTCGACGATCTCCTTGAAGCTGCGCACCGTGTCCTCGACCTTCACGTACTTGCCGGCGAAGCCGGTAAACTGTTCGGCAACGTGAAAGGGCTGCGAGAGGAACTTCTGCATCTTGCGGGCGCGCGCCACCGTCAGCTTCTGGTCTTCGCTCAGTTCGTCGATGCCGAGAATGGCGATGATGTCCTGCAGGTCCTTGTAGGTCTGCAGAACGCGTTTCACGTTCTGCGCCACCTCGTAGTGCTCGTGGCCGACGATGCGCGGATCGAGAATGCGCGAGGTGGAAGCCAGCGGATCGACCGCCGGATAAATTCCGATCTCGGTCAGGGCGCGCGAGAGCACGGTGGTGGCGTCCAGGTGGGCGAAGGTGGTGGCTGGGGCCGGGTCGGTCAGGTCGTCGGCGGGCACGTAGATGGCCTGCACCGAGGTGACCGAACCGCGCTTGGTCGAGGTAATGCGCTCCTGCAACTCGCCCATTTCCGTGGCCAGGTTCGGCTGGTAGCCCACGGCCGAGGGCATGCGGCCCAGCAGCGTCGAAACCTCCGAGCCTGCCTGAGTGAAGCGGAATATGTTGTCGATGAACAGCAGCGTGTCCGCGCCTTCGCCGTCGCGGAAATACTCGGCCACGGTGAGAGCGGTAAGGGCCACGCGCAGGCGCGCGCCCGGCGGCTCCGTCATCTGGCCATAAATCAGCGAGGCCTTCGAGTTGTCCGGATCGCCCGGTTTGATCACGCCGGACTCGCTCATCTCCAGCCACAGGTCGTTGCCCTCGCGGGTGCGCTCGCCGACGCCGCCGAAGACCGAGTAGCCGCCATGCTGCTTGGCAACGTTGTTGATGAGCTCCATAATGATGACTGTCTTGCCCACGCCGGCGCCGCCGAACAGGCCGATCTTGCCGCCTTTGAGGAAGGGCTGGATCAGGTCGATTACCTTGATGCCGGTTTCGAACATCTCCGCCCGCGTCGACTGCTCTTCGAAGGAAGGCGCCGGGCGGTGGATAGGCAGCCTTATGTCGCTCACGATCGGGCCCAGCTTATCCACCGGCTCGCCGATCACGTTCATCACCCGGCCAAGCGTCGCATGGCCAACCGGAACCATGATCGGGACGCCCTGGTCGATGGCCTTCATGCCGCGCACCATGCCTTCGGTGGGCTGCATGGCGACGCAGCGCACGCGCCCCTCGCCCAGGTGCTGCTGCACCTCCAGAATGACGTCGATGGGGGAGGGCGTGGTGAAGCCGTCGCTGACGACGCGCACCGCGGTGTAGATCAGGGGCAGGCTGCCCTCGGCAAACTGCACGTCCACGGCGGGACCGGCGATTTTGATTACGTGTCCAATGTTTTCAGGCATAAAATCAGTTTCCAGTTTCGAAAATCAGTTTCAAGTTTCTAGTTTCAAGTTTCTAGTTCCGAGAATTCGAGTTTGTGCAACAGCGGCGGCTCACGACTTGAAACTCGAAACTGGAAACTCGAAACTGCTTCTTACAACGCGGCTGCGCCGCTGACGATCTCGATAATCTCCTTGGTGATCGAGGCCTGGCGCGCCCGGTTCATGGAGAGCGTGAGGGAATCGATCATCTCGGTTGCGTTGTTGCTGGCCGAATCCATGGCCGTCATGCGGGCCGCGTGCTCGGCGGCCACCGACTCCAGCATGGCGCGATACATCTGCACGGCCACGTACTTGGGCAGCAGCGCGCGGAATAGCTGCTCGGGCGGCTGCTCATAGATGTAGTCCACGTCAGCGGTCCCGAACTGCCCGGCGCGGCGGTCGACTTCGCCGGTGTCGTGTTCCTGCAGGCTTACTCCCGCCCTGGCGGCGGCCTCGGCCGCACGCTCGCGCTCCTCGACGCTGAGCTCGGTGGCCTCGCGAACGGCACGCTCGCCGATTTCCTTGACCGGCAGCACCTGGTCGACCACCAGCCTCTGCGCGATCACCGACTTGAACTCGTTAAAGATGAGATAAACCGAATCGATCTGCTCGCGGGTGTAGCGCGCAATCGCCTCCTCGGCAATTTTCCGCGCGTCGGCAAAACTCAACTGGTTCAAGACGCCGATGTGTTCGCCCGTGATCTGCACCTGCGCCTTGCGCTTAGCCCCAACAGACGCAGAGGCGGCGTCTGCCGGAGACCCCGCCGGTTCAGCCGGGTTGGCTGCCGGATAGCGCCGGCGGAAGAAGTCGCGGCCCTTGCGCCCGATGGCCTCGATATCGATGTTCTTGCCGGCATTGGCTTCCAGAAAGCGGACGGCGGTCTTGATGATGTTGGCGTTGAAGGCCCCGGCCAGGCCGCGGTCGCCCGTCACCAGGATCAGCAGAATGGTTTTCTCTTCCCGCTCG
>JBEKQR010000480.1:0-3401 GCA_049519515.1 Candidatus Korobacteraceae bacterium | reverse complement strand
AACAGCCGCGCAGCTCTGCCGTCACTTTTGGGTCAAGAGAGCAGGCCATGTTTTGGCCTTGCTGGGGCGGCAAAAACTGGTGTGAAGACCGGGCCATCACATTGCCATAGTCAGCAGATGTGGGAACTTTCTGGTAACTCCAACTCCGTACCTCCAGGGAAAACTTGACCGCAAACTCCAGAAAAGGGTAGCCTTCTACACCAGTGGGGTAGCCGTATCCCGCCAACGCAACACGGCGCTGGTTGGAGATACGGCCCGGAAAGTGTGCTTCCGCAAGCTTTTTTCGGGAGCCTGCCGCCTGATTTCAGCATCTTTCTCTATAGGTATGTCCTTTCGCCGCAAGTACGTCCAGTTTGGGGTGGTTATTGCCATCGTTGTCCTCGGGCTTGGCTACCTGGCCTACACCGGGGTGCAGGAGAGCAAGAGCTACTACGTCACCATCAAGGAATTGAGCGCCATGGGAGACAGCGCCTACAGCAAGCGCCTGCGGGTGGCGGGAAATGTCGAACCCGGCTCCATCAAGCGTCAGGGGACGCACGTGGAGTTCTCGCTGCAGGAAGAGGGGCGTCGCCTGCCGGTGGTCTACCAGGGCACGGAAGCGCCTCCGGACACCTTCAAAGACGACGCTCAGGCGCTGGCCGAAGGCAACTTTGGCCGGGACGGGGTCTTCCACGCCAACAAGCTGCAGGCCAAGTGCGCTTCCAAATATGCGCCCAAGCAGGACACAACCGCTCAGCCGCCGGCGCAGAAGGCGCAGGCCGGTGTGGTCACATATTCGCGGTGAATACTCCAATACTCAAGCCGCCCGCCGTGCAGCAGTCCAAGCGTGAGCACGAAGCGCGGCCGAACCAGCACATGGTTGTCCTGCAAAACGTGGTGCGGCATTACGGACGCTTCGCGGCACTGCGCGGGGTGAGCGCCGAATTCGAGCCGGGAAAGCTATACCTGATCCTGGGCGAGAACGGCGCCGGCAAATCCACCTTGCTGCGCATCGTCGCCGGCCTGCTGCGGCCGACACGCGGCTCCGTAACGCTCTTCCCTGTTCCAACGGACGCTGCAGCAGCCGCCGGCAGCCGCGACCCGCGCGCGCTGGCCGCGCGCATCGGCTACATGGGACACGCGCCTTTGCTGTACGACGAACTCAGCGCCATGGAGAACCTGCGTTACTTCGCCAGCCTGTATGGCATTTCCGACCAGGCACGCTGCGCCGGCGCGATCCGCAGGGTAGGACTGGATCCGGAGTCGAAGCGCCAGGTGGGCCAGTATTCGCAGGGCATGCGGCAGCGCATCTCGCTGGCCCGCGCCATCGTGCACGACCCGGAGCTGCTGCTGCTGGACGAGCCGTTCTCGAACGTCGATGCGCACTCGACGCAGGAGATGGCGCGGCTGCTTGGGCACATGCGCGACGAGGGCCGGACGATTTTAGTGGTGACGCATCAGCCTATTCTGCTGGAGAGGCTGGTTGACGAGTGCTTGCTGCTCGCCGGCGGCCTGCTGGCGGCGCGCGAAGCCGGAGTGCCGGAGTATCTGAAGTCGCCATACGGATTGGCCGTCATGGCCGGCAGCGAAAACCTCGAAACCAGGAACAGCTTGTCGTCGCACGGGAAAAACGGGACCTCGTTCGTCGGCCAGGCAGAGGGTTCGCAGCCATGAACGGCGTGATGGCAGTGGCCCGCCGCACATTGGCCAAGGACTTGCGCCTGGAGTGGCGCTCCAAGGACGCCGTCAACTCCATGCTCTTCTTCGCCCTGCTGGTGGTGGTGATCTTCAGCTTCGGCTTCGATCCTACGGCCGAGGAGTCGCGGCGCATCGCCGGGGGCCTGGTCTGGGTGGCCTTCCTGTTTGCCGCCGTGGTGGCCTTGAACCAGACCTGGGCGCGGGAGCTGCGCAACGGCGTGCTGGATGCCTACCGCGTCTCGCCGGCGCCGCCGTCTTCGTTGTTTCTGGCCAAGGCGCTGGGAAACTTCATCCTCGTCGGCGTGCTGGAAGCGCTGATGGCTCCGCTGTTCGTGGTGTTTTACAACTTGCGGTCGGTGGGGCCGGAGTACCAGTTGGCGATCATTGCCGCCCTCGGCACCTGGGCGCTGGTGGTCAACGGCACATTTTTCGCGGCCATTTCCATTCGCACCCGCAGCCGCGAAATCATGCTGCCGCTCATCCTGTTCCCGATTTCCATACCTGCCTTGCTGGCCATGGTTGACGGGACAACCGCGGTGCTGACCGGCGAGGCTTCGCCGCGCTTCTGGATACAGTTGCTGGCCGTTTATGACTTGGTGTTCACTGCTGTCTGCCTCTTGCTGTTCGACACGGTGATAAATGCCGAATAGGGATTCCGAATGTAGCGCCGGTCTCCAGACCGGCTGTCCGGGGGGCGTCCACGCCCGCCGTATCGGCAGGGTGCAGACGAGACGTCCGCACCTACAGCCGGTCTGGAGACCGGCGCTACTCCCTCACAAGGTGCTATGAAACTTTCTTTCAAACTGTTCGTTGTTTTCACCCTCGCATTGCTCGGCTACGCCTTCTATCAGGCCATGGTGGTGGCGCCCACTGAGGCCACCATGGGCAACGTGCAGAGGATTTTCTATTACCACCTGCCGCATGCGTGGCTGGCGTTTCTGTTGTTCTTCGCCAATTTTGTCGCCTCCATCTGGTACCTGATCCGGCGCAGCCAGGGCACGGATGCGGTGGCGCTGGCCAGCGCCGAGGTGGGCGTAGTCTTCTGCACGGTGGTGTTGGTGACCGGGCCACTGTGGGCGCGCCCGGTTTGGGGCATCTGGTGGACCTGGGACGCCAGGCTGACCAGCACGCTGGTTTTGTGGCTGATCTATGTCAGCTACCTGGTGCTGCGGCGCTTCGCCACTGGCGGGCAGACGCAGGTGTTGGCGGCAGCGCTGGCCATCTTCGGCTTCCTTGATGTGCCCATCGTTTACCTGTCGATCCGCTACTTCCGCACGCAGCATCCGCAGCCGGTGATTGCCGGCGGGGAGGGCTCGGGACTCGACCCGCGCATGTGGACGGCGGTGCTCTGGAACCTGGCCGGCTTCCTGTGCCTGGCCGTGCTGCTGGTGCGGGCCCGTTACCGGCTGGCGCGGCAGGAAGAGGCGCTGGAAGAAGCTCACGCCAATCGCGCCCTTACCGTCGAGCTTCCGGCCATGAGAGAGGAAGCTGGCGACTCGGCCCGCTCGGCCTAGTCCGTGTTTCTTACCATAGCGGTGTCATCAAGGGAGGCCGCCGCTCAGGATGACACTCTTGGGTGGTGAGAAATGCAGGCCAGAAGCTTTTACGAGGGTGATGCGAGTGTTCTGAAATTAAGTAAGAATTGGGCTTTTCAGCCCCGAGGTCACAAATCGCAATGAAATTTCTGTACTTGGCCTATGCCGCCACCTGGACCATCCACCTTG
>JBEKQR010000479.1:0-3410 GCA_049519515.1 Candidatus Korobacteraceae bacterium | reverse complement strand
CGAATCTGTTACAAACGATGACACCCCAGCAGACGCAAAAGCGGCGTCTGCCGGGGACCCCGATGTTCGAGAAAGCGATTATGGCTGACCTGTTCACTCCTCTCGCACTTCGTTCGGTCACTTTGCGCAACCGCATTGTTGTTTCGCCCATGTGCCAGTACTCGGCCCAGGACGGGGCGGCGACCGACTGGCACCTCGTCCACCTAGGTTGCCGCGCCCAGGGCGGAGCCGGCCTGGTGATGGCCGAAGCCACCGCGGTCTTGCCCGAAGGCCGTATCACTCCGGGCGACCTCGGGCTATGGAAGGATGAGCACATCGAGCCGCTTGCGCGCATTTCCCGCTTCATTGCCAGCCAGGGAGCAGTGGCCGGCATACAGCTTGCGCACGCCGGCAGAAAGGCCTCTACCCCGGCGCCCTGGATAGGGAGGTTCGCGCTCGCGCCAAAGGACGGTGGCTGGCAGCCCATCTACGCTCCCAGTCCCATTGCCTTCGACGCCGATTCCATTGTCCCGCAGGCGCTGGATGCGGCCGGCATCGCTCGCGTTACCGCCGCCTTTGTCGCCGCCGCCCGCCGCGCGCTCGCCGCCGGCATGAAGATCGTCGAGATTCACGCCGCCCACGGTTATCTTCTTCACCAGTTCCTCTCGCCCATCTCCAACCAGCGCACAGACCAATATGGAGGCTTGTTTGAGAACCGCACGCGCTTCCTGCGCGAAACGGTGGCGGCCGTTCGCCAGGTCTGGCCCGAGGAGCTTCCGTTGCTGGTGCGTCTCAGCGTCACTGACTGGGTCGAGAACGGATGGACCATGGAAGATTCCGTGCGCCTGGCTCCGCAGCTCAAGGCGCTCGGAGTCGATCTGCTTGACTGCTCCTCCGGAGGCACAGTGGCTACCGCCGAGATACCCGTTGGACCAGGCTACCAGGTTCCGTTCGCCCGCCGCATACGGCAGCAGGGGATCATGACGGGCGCGGTCGGCATGATTACCTCGCCGCAGCAAGCCGACCAGATCATTCGCACCGGCGACGCCGATCTCGTGCTGCTGGCGCGCGAGTTCCTGCGCCAGCCCTACTGGCCGCTGCTGGCCGCGCACACCCTCGGACGCGATATCGAGTGGCCCATACAGTACGGCCGCGCAAAGAGGTTCTGATTGCAGTTTCGAGTTTCAAGTTTCAAGTTACCGGCACCGGAAAAACCCAGCCGAGGAAACGCAGAGCATCACCCGCGATTCCTCGACCTTGAAACTGGAAACTCGAAACTTGAAACTGTTGTTTATGGCACGCCAACACAGCTATCGCGTTACGCTCAACTGGACGGGAAACACCGGCAGCGGGACCGCCAGTTACCGCTCCTATGAGAGGTCTTACAACCTGGAAGTGGAAGGAAAGCCGGCGATTGCCGGCTCATCCGATCCAGCCTTTCGCGGCGATCGCAGCCGCTGGAATCCGGAAGAGCTGCTGGTCGCCTCCTTGGCGGCTTGTCACAAGCTCTGGTACCTGCACCTGTGCGCCAGCGCGGGCATCGTGGTTTTGGCTTATAGCGACCAGGCCGAAGGCGTGATGGAAGAGACCGCGGATGGCAGCGGGCGTTTCCTAAGCGTCACCTTGCACCCGCAGGTCACCATCGCTCGCGGCGGCTATGCCGGCAAAGCTCGCGCCTTGCATGAGGATGCTCATCGCAAGTGCTTCATCGCCAATTCAGTCAATTTTCCGGTTCTGTGCGAGCCGGAGATCAGCTCATAGAGGTGTCATGCTGAGTGGCTCCGAAGGAGGCGCGAAGCATCCCCTGGCGTTATCCAACTCCCACGCGGTTTCAGACTTTTCGATGAAAAGGCCCCGGCTCCGTTTTGTCGTCCTACATGCCGGGGATTCTTCGCTCGCTGCGCTCGACAGAATGACACGTCGTTAGCTCTTATCGTGAGGGCCTGCTACCGCGTCAACAACGCGTTCTGCTCCACCGGCTCCAACTCCAGCGCCTTTTTCTTGCCCATGTGCTGGCGGATCCAGTCCTGCAGGTTATCGAGGTAGGTGTAGATCACCGGAGTGATGTAGAGGGTGATCAACTGCGAGAACAGCAGTCCTCCGACGACGGCCCAGCCCAGCGGGCGCCGCGATTCGGCTCCGGCGCCCATGCCGAGCGCGATAGGAAGCGTGCCCATCAGGGCCGCCATGGTGGTCATCATTATGGGGCGGAAGCGGATCAAACATCCCTGGTAGATGGCTTCGCTGGCCGTCTTGCCTTCGGTGCGCTGGACCTCCAGGGCGAAGTCGATCATCATGATGGCGTTCTTCTTCACGATCCCGACCAGCATGATGATTCCCACAAATGAGTAGAGATTCAGGTCCATGCCCAGAATCATCAGCGTGATCAGCGCCCCGAAGCCGGCGGAAGGCAGTCCGGAAAGAATGGTGATGGGATGGACAAAGCTCTCGTAGAGAATCCCCAGCACAATGTAGATCACCAGGATGGAGAGCACCAGCAGCCAGCCCAAGCCGCTGATCGATGACTGGAAGGCTTGCGCGGTTCCCTGGAAGCTGCCGTTTATTGTCGCTGGCAGGCTTTGCGCCACTTTCTGCACCTTGGCCGTTGCCGCGCCCAGGGAGACTTCTGGCGCGGGGTTAAAGGAGATGGTAACCGCCGGCAACTGGCCCTGGTGGTTGACCGTCAGCGGTCCGACGGAGCGCGTGATTTTCGCTATCGTATTCAGCGGGATCAGCTGCCCGGAAGAAGATCGCACATAGAGAAGCGAGAGCGCGGTGGGATCGAGTTGTTGATCTTGCAGCACCTCGACTATCACACGATAGGTATTATTGGGAGCAAAAATGTTGGAAATCTGTATTTGCCCGTAGGCGTAACCGAGCGCATCCTGCACCTGCTGCGCGGAGATGCCCAGCGTTGAAGCCTTGTCGCGGTCGATGTCGATATCAATCTGCGGATTTTTCATCTGCAGGTCGCTGGTCACGTCCTGCAATTCGGGCTCCTTGGCGAGTTGCGCTTCCATCTTCTGCGCTTCGCGATAAAGCTCCTTGGTATCGGGACCTTGCAGGGTGTACTGGTAGAGGCTCTTGCTCAGGCGGCCGCCGATCTGGATGGTCGGAGGCGCCTGCGGGAAGGCGGTGATTCCGGGAACCTTGGCGAACTCGCGCCGCAGCGTGTTCACTATGTCCTGCACGTGCGGCCGGCCTTCTCTAGGCTTCAGCCGGGCGAACATGCGCCCGCTGTTTCCCGGTCCCCAGGAGCCGCCGACCGCGCACATGAACCTGTCAACATAAGGATTGTTTTTGAGTATCGCCGCCAGTTCGAGCTGGTGATCCTTCATGCTTTCGTAAGAGATGCCCTGGTTGGCCTCAGTGGCGGTGAAGATCTGCCCCTGGTCTTCGGTCGGCAGGAAGCCCTTGGGCACCCTGACAAA
>JBEKQR010000478.1:0-3427 GCA_049519515.1 Candidatus Korobacteraceae bacterium | reverse complement strand
ATTTGGCATTTCTATGGCACGCATTCAATCCGGCGACCGGCCGGTTCAGGAATTTTCTGAGCTATGAGCGCCAGTGGCACGAAGCCTTGGGGTCCGAAGACAGCCACGGACGCGCGCTGTGGGGATTGGGGACCGTCCTGGGGCGCTCCAAGTCCCCAGGGTTAAGGGGCACTGCGGGCCGGCTGTTTGAAGCTGCCGTTCCTGCAATCCGCTCCTTTAGCAGTCCCCGCGCGTGGGCCTTTGCCACGCTGGGATTGCAGGAATACCTTGACTGCTTTCCGGGGGACAGAGCGGTTCTTCAGACGAGAGACGAGATTGCACACCGACTGCTTGATATTTACCGTTACAGCTGCTCGCCGGGGTGGAACTGGTTCGAGGATGTCCTCGCTTACTCCAATGCCCGCTTGCCTCAGGCTTTATTGACATGCGCTTCGCGCACTTCCGATAGAGCCATGCTCACCGCCGGCCTTGAATCCCTGGATTGGTTTCTCGCGATGCAGCATTGCGAAACGAAAGGGCACTTTGTGCCCATCGGCTCGCAGGGTTTTTACCGCAAGGGTGGCGAGAAAGCCCGCTTCGATCAACAACCTATTGAGGCAGGCGCGGCGGTCTCTGCATGCCTGCAGGCTTTTCGCGCAACCGGAGATGACCGCTGGTTAAAAGAGGCGTGGTCGGCGTTCAACTGGTTCCTGGGCGACAATGATCTGCAGATCGTCCTTTACGATTCCAGCACCGGCGGGTGCCGGGATGGTTTGCACCCCGACCGAGTCAACGAAAATCAGGGAGCAGAGTCCACCCTTTCGTTTCTGATGGCACTGTTGGAGATGCGTCTTCAGGAAAACGCTAACATACCGGTAACCAAGCACGAAGCGCTTAGAGCTTGTTGCAAAAACATTCCTGAGGAATAAGGCGTATTCCCTCAGGGGCTAAAGCCACGCCCCTTCAAAGCACTATTTTTGAAACAAGCTCTAGCCTACTCAGGCGGTTTTGATAGGTTCCGCAATCCATCGGAGATCCAATGAGCGCGCGTAACATTCACGACGAGCAATTGCTGCACCGCCATCCCTCGAACCCGATCTTGACGAGCAGAGACTGGCCATACTTGATCAACAGCGTTTTCAATGCAGGCGCAACGCTGCTCGAGGATGGATCGACCCTGCTGCTCTGCCGTGTCGAAGACCGACGAGGCCTCTCGCATCTTTGCGCAGCCCGTTCTGCCAATGGCGTAAACGGATGGCAGATTGATCCGGCACCCACGCTGATGCCGAACCCTGATAAATACCCCGAAGAGTTGTGGGGCATCGAGGATCCTCGCCTGACCTATGTGCCGGAACTGCAGCAGTACGCAGTTGCTTACACCTCCTACTCCCGGGGCGGTCCTGGAGTTTCTCTGGCCCTCACGAAAGACTTCCACAGCTTCGAGAGATACGGTGTGATCGCCTCGCCAGATGACAAAGATGCGGCCCTTCTGCCATACAAAATCGGAGGGCGCTGGGCACTCATCCATCGGCCAATGACAACACTCGGCGCTCACATATGGATTTCGTACTCCCCAGACCTGCGC
The DNA here is from genome assembly GCA_049519515.1 of Candidatus Korobacteraceae bacterium. Taxonomy (GTDB): domain Bacteria; phylum Acidobacteriota; class Terriglobia; order Terriglobales; family Acidobacteriaceae; genus CAWBRT01. The sequence goes on along the minus strand of JBEKQR010000478.1, from coordinate 1,863 downwards.
CATTGGGGTAGTCACAAGATAATGCTGGAGGCCCGCCGCGGCGCCTGGTGGGACGCCAACAGGATCGGCCTCTCTTCACCGCCCATCGAGACTTCCAGAGGTTGGCTCGTCCTCTATCATGGAGTACGCCAGACGTCTTCGGGATGTCTCTACCGCCTCGGTTTGGCTCTTTTCGACATTAAGAAGCCGGACGAATGCCTGCTGCGAGGCGATTCCTGGATCTTCAGAGCTGAAACCGAGTACGAACGCGGCGGCGATGTCCACGACGTAGTTTTCCCGTGCGGATATACGATGGGATCCGATGGCGACACCCTTAATATCTACTACGGCGCAGCCGACTACTGCATCGGGCTGGCTCACGGCAGCGTTCGCTCTCTTCTGGCCTGGCTCGATATCAACGGAAGGTACGAACGCCGACGGCGAGCGCAGGATTTATGAAGCTCTTGCGTTGGATATTCCAACTCCAGCCAACACAGTCGCCAAGGCGTTTGCTTTCTAGCCGTCTGTGCGATCCTTTCTCGTATCCTGTTGACTGTTCGAGATTTAGACGTGACGGTTTCCGTTCGCTAGCAACCTTAAATATGTGGCTGAGCCGATTCAGGTGTGCTATGATTCCCCTACTCGGCGAGGCCCTTGGACGACTCGGCGAGGGCCATTGTGTGCATTCTCCGAGTAGGAGGCTCCTATGGCCGTTAAGCGTCCTCCCTCCCTTGATCTGAGCGTTGCCGTCCCCAAGCTCGGCAACGGGAAAAAAGCCGGAAACATCCGAAATAAACAACATCGTCCCCTCGCCCCGGAGACAACTCGCGGCGTGGTGGTCAGCCCGGCCAAGAATCATGCCGCCCCCAATGGGGCTGCCGCTTTTGACCCTGGCCTTATGTTGGCAAAGCTTGGCGCCGGAAAAAGCCGCCAGGAATACCAAGATGGTGAAGCCGTCTTTTCGCAAGGGGACCCGGCGGATGCGGTGTTCTACATCCAGAGCGGCAAGGTAAAGCTCACGGTTGTATCCAAGCGTGGCAAAGAGGCCGTCGTCGCCATCCTGCCGGAAGGCAGCTTCTTTGGTGAGGGCTGTCTGGCAGGCCAACCGCTTCGCATGGCGACCGCTACGGCGCTACAACGTGCCGCCGTCATTCGGGTGGAAAAGCCGGTCATGGTAGGCTTGCTCCATAAGGACCCGGAATTTGCCGAGCGCTTCGCCGCCTACCTGCTTTCCCGAAACATTCGCATGGAAGCCGACTTGGTAGATCACCTCTTCAACTCCAGTGAAAAACGCCTGGCCCGGCTTCTCCTGCTGCTGGCCAACTTTGGCCGGGAATCCAAGCCGCTGCCGGTGGTCGCGAAAATGAGCCAGGAAACGCTTGCCGAGATGATCGGCACCACGCGTTCGCGCGTCAGCTTTTTCATGAATCGGTTCAGGGACCTGGGCTTTATTGACTATAACGGCGGCGGCATGCGCGTTCACAGTTCGCTGGTCAGCGTTGTGCTTCATGACTAGCGCATGTTTGACATTATGATTCGTAACTCCAAGAAAACACGGAGGCGGTTTTGGGGTTGGTCGCTACATGAGTCATTCCTGTCCCTTCTCCGAGAGAGTGATGGTCGTGCCCAGAAACTTGCCAGAATTTAACAAAGGAGAACCACATGTCAAAGATTTGGGAACTGGCTTACCATTGCGCGGCTCATCATCATGAGCGTGCGGCCTACCATTACAAAGAGGCTGCTAAATACGAGCTGGCCGGAGAGCATGAGAAGGCCGGACACCACGCCTACCTCGCTCACGGACACACTCAACACGCGATTCATCACGATGCTGAAGCGGCGAAGCTGCATGCCGATTACTTTCTGCATGTCGAGTCTTGCGAC
>JBEKQR010000477.1:0-3433 GCA_049519515.1 Candidatus Korobacteraceae bacterium | reverse complement strand
GGACCGCGTAGCCGAGATCAACGCCGCGGCGGTACGGCTGGCGCGCGAGGCGGCCTCCGGCTTCTCCACGCCGCAGAAGCCGCGCTTTGTCGCCGGCTCTATCGGACCCACTACCAAGCTGCCGTCGCTCGGGCACATCAGCTTTGCCGGCATGCACGCCGCCTACGCCGAACAGATGGCGGCGCTGATCGACGCCGGGGTGGACATCCTGCTGATCGAGACCTGCCAGGACCTGCTGCAGGCCAAGATCGCCACCATCGCCGCCTTCGACACCATGCGGCAAAAAGGGAAGCGCCTTCCCGTGCAGGTGCAGGTGACGCTGGAGGCGACCGGGACCATGCTGCTGGGCACCGAGATCGGCGCCGCCCTGACCGCGCTGGAGGTGTACGACGTCGATCTCATCGGGCTGAACTGCGCCACCGGCCCGCGCGAGATGAACGACGCGGTCCGCTATCTGAGCGTGAATTCCACCAAGCAGGTTTCGGTGCTGCCCAATGCCGGCCTGCCGCAGAACGTCGGCGGGCGCGCGGTCTATGTGCTCACGCCCGCGGAGCTGGCCGAGTATCACCGGCACTTTGTCGCCGACTACGGCGTGCGCGTCGTCGGAGGATGCTGCGGCACCACCCCCGAGCACCTGAAGGCGGTGGTGGCGGCGGTCAGCGGAGTCCAGCCGGCGGCGAGAGACGTCAAGCCGGCAGCCGCGGCGTCCAGCGCCTACACCAGCGTTCCGCTCGATCTCGATCCCAAGCCGCTGGTCGTCGCCGAGGAGATGAACACCACCACGCGGCTGGAGCACTTCCGCAATCTGGTGCGCGCGCACGATTACGACGCCATCCTCACCCTGGCCAAGAAGCTGGTCAGCGAAGGCTCGCACATGCTCGACCTCTGCTGCGCCATCGTGGGCGAGGACGAAAAGGGATACATGAGCTCGGTGCTGGAGAAGATCGCCACCCGCGTGCCCGCGCCCATCCTGGTGGATTCGACCGAGGCCGACGTGATCGAGGCGGCGCTGGAGCGCATTCCCGGCAAGGCGATCATCAACTCCATCAACCTGGAAGACGGCGAGAAGCGCACCAGCCGGGTGTTGCCTATGGCCAAGCGCTTCGGCGCGGCGGTCATCGCCCTCACCATCGATGAAGAGGGCATGGCGCTGACGGCGGACCGCAAGCTGGCCATCGCGCGCCGCATCTATGAGCTGGCCACGCGCAAGTACGGGCTGCGCCCGCAGGAGTTGATCTTCGACGCACTGACGCTGCCCATCTCGACGGGCCAGGAGGAATACCGCACCGCCGGCATGGAGACACTGGAGGCGGTGCGGCGCATCAAGCAGGAGCTGCCCGAGGTAAAAACCATCCTGGGGGTCAGCAACATCTCCTTTGGCCTGAACGCCTATGCGCGGCGCGTGCTGAACTCGGTATTCATGCACGAGGCGGTCGAGCGCGGGCTCGACATGGCGATTGTCAACTACAGCAAAATCTATCCGTTATACAAGATTCCTGAAGCTGAAGTTGAACTCGCGCGCAAGCTGATCTTCCAGGACCGCTCGGCTGGCGATCCGCTGCAGCTTTACATGGCGCAGTTTAGCGCTCGCAAGGGAGAGAGCGAAATCGTTACCACCGCCCACGTCGATGCGCTCTCCATCGAAGATAAGCTCAAGTTTTGCATCATCCAGGGAGAGAAGGCGATCGGCGACGGCGCCCGCAAGCAGAGCCTGGAGGAGCTGTTGGAGACGGCGCTGGCCGGATACACGCCGCTGGAGTTGATCAACAACGTGCTGCTGAACGGCATGCGCACCGTCGGCGACCTGTTTGGCGCGCGCAAGATGCAGCTTCCCTCGGTGCTCGATTCCGCCTCGGTCATGAAGGCCGCCGTCGCCTACCTGGAACCGAAGATGGAGAAGGTCGAGGGCTCGCAGAAGGGAACCATGGTCCTGGCCACGGTCAAGGGCGACGTGCATGACATTGGCAAGAACCTGGTGGACATCATCCTGAGCAACAACGGCTACAAGGTGGTGAACCTCGGCATCAAGCAGCCGGCGGACAGCATTCTGCGGGCGGCGCAGGAGCACCGCGCCGACGCCATCGGCTTGAGCGGGTTGCTGGTGAAATCCACGCTGGAGATGAAATACGTCATTCAGGACCTGGAACGGCAGGGCCTGAGTTTCCCGGTAATCTGCGGAGGCGCGGCGCTGACCCGCAAGTACGTGGAGGACGATCTGCGGCGCGAGTATTCCTCCGCCGTCTTCTATGCCGAAGACGCCTTCGCCGGGCTGCACTACATGGAATCGCTCAGCGGCCCAGAGCGCGAGCAGGCCATCGCCGAGGGTCGCGCCGTCAAGGAATTCGCGCGCCGGGCCACGGTGGGCGAGGGCGATGCGCCGGCGGCTCCGCGCGACCCGATCCCGGCGCCGCCCAGCATTCCCCAGCCTCCGTTCTGGGGAGTGCGCGTCAAACGCGACTTTGACCTGCGCCAGGTTTTTCCTTACATCAACGAGACGGCGCTGTTCAAAAACCAGTGGCAGCTCAAGACCGCCTCGCAGCAGGACTACCTGCGGATGGTCGAGGAGAAGTACCGGCCAATCCTGCGGCGGCTGGAGGAAGAAGTGATCGAGGCCGGATGGTTGGCCCCGGCGCTGGTCTATGGGTATTTCCCGTGCCAGGGCGAGGGCAACGACCTCATCGTTTACGACTGGCAGGAGGGCCTGCGCGCGGGTGGGGCCATGCCGGCCGGCGCGCGCGAGCTTGTGCGCTTCACCCTGCCGCGCCAGCGCGAGGGGCGGCGGCTCTCGATCTCCGACTACTTTTTGCGCCGCGCTTCCGGCTGCGTGGACGTGGTTGGCATGTCGGTGGTGACGATTGGCCCAAAGGCGTCGGTGGAGACGCAGCGGCTGTTTGAAAGCGGCGAGTACACGCGCTACCTCTACCTGCACGGGTTGAGCGTGGAGACGGCCGAGGCCCTCGCCGAGTATGCGCACAAGCAGATCAGGGAAGAGCTCGGCATCGGCGGCGATGACGCCGAGCGCATCAGCGACCTGTTCCACCAGAAGTATCGGGGATCGCGGTATTCGTTCGGGTATCCTGCCTGTCCCAACCTGGAAGACCAGACCAAGCTGTTCGCGCTGCTCAAGCCGGAAGAGACAATCGGCGTGCGCCTGACCCCAACCTACATGCTCGAACCCGAGCAGAGCACCTCGGCGATCATCGTCCACCATCCGGGGGCGAAGTATTTTGTGGTGTAGAAGAGGACGTTTCACGTTTGACGTTACACGTTTCACGATTGGAAGCGGAGTGGCGGCAGGAGGCAAGCCAAATTTTAGTGTCCCCATCGGGGATGGTTGAAACCCCTCGCCTTCAGGCGAAGCAAGTTTTGGTGTAACGTGGTCACGTGCGACATTACCGGCTGGGCGCGCACACGAAGACTGATCTTAAAGTGC
>JBEKQR010000476.1:0-3434 GCA_049519515.1 Candidatus Korobacteraceae bacterium | reverse complement strand
GGCGTTTTGTTATTGAGCTTTGCTTCCCACGCCTAAAGGCGTGGGCTTCCACCTAGCAATTCACAGTTCTTGGACAGATTCTAAGGGGAATTACCATGGACAAAATTACGACAGCAAGAGAGTTTACGAATCCCGATAAGACGCGGGAATGGAAACAGGTGGCGGAGTTACCGAAAGGCGTATCGGAGACTATTCTTTACCGCGATGAAAAGACCGGCACCTATGCCCGCCTGTTGCGCTATGAACCAGGGTACAAGGGCACAGATGATCCCATGTGCCACGATTTCGAAGAGGTGGTGTACATCGCTGCCGGCTCCGCATTCAACAAGCGGCTGGGAATAACTTACGAGGCAGGTTCGGTGGCCGTATTTCCGGCAGGCCTCAAGCATGGCCCACTGGCTTCGCCTGACGGCGGGCTGTTGGTGGAGTTTCGTTATTACAAGAAGTAACGCTTTGCGTTTATCGCGCGGTTGAGCGGGGAGTGTCAGCCGCGCAGCTTCCCGCCAATTGCTTCGAGCGACTGAATGATCTGCTGCGCCCAGGCCGCCACCTCGTCGTCGCGCAGCGTGCGGTCTGGGGCCTGGAAGCGCGCCCGCAGCAGCATGGCGTATTTCCCCGCCGGCAGGTTCGTGCCCTTGCCTCCGTGGAAGATCTCCACCGGTTTGAATTCCTGCAGCTCGGGGATACGCAGCGAATCGATTGTCTGCCGTATGCGCTCGAACAGCACGCCTGCATCGAACAGGAACGAGAAGTCGCGTTCGACCGCCGGGAAGCGCGACACCGGCTGGTAGCTGGGCTGGCGCAGCGCGCTCTGGAAGAGACGATCGACGAGTATCTCGGCGACGTACACCTCCTGGCGCAGCTTGCGCCTGGCGGCCAGCTCCGGATGCAACTGCCCGAAGCGCGCCACTGTCGTTCCGTCCATGACCGCGCGTGCCGCGCGTCCGGGATGGAAGTACTCCGGCACATGCGGATCGTAGTACAGGCTGCGATGTTCGAACTGCGACAGCAGCGCCTCCATGTCGCCCTTCATCTCGTAGAAACCGTACGGCACAGGCTGGCGATGCGCGCCGGAGGCGGCGATGGCCCCAGTGGCGGCGAAAACCACGCTCCGCTTTTCGTCTACCCGGTCCCCCATGGCCAGGAAGATGTCGCTGCACTCGAACAGCCTGACATCATTGTTGCCACGATTGAGGTTGTAGTTCACTTGCGCGGTTATGCCGGGCAGCAGCGAGCTGCGCAGGCAGGCCGCCTCTTCGCTCACCGGGTTCTCCAGCCGCACTGGTTCACCGCTGGTGAAGGCGCGCGCATCGTCAATGGCAATAAAGGTCGACGTGACGGACTCGTTGTAGCCAAGCGCCAGCAGGCGCTGGCGCAGCAGCGCATGCTTCTCCGCATTGGGCGGCAGAACCACCGCCCCGGCAAAGGCCGGTAGCGTGTTCGGCAGCTTCAGATAGCCGTAGATGCGGGCGATTTCCTCGATCAGGTCGATCTCGCGCTCCACGTCCAAGCGCCAGGTGGGAACCTCAACCAGGAAGTCGGGAACCTGCTCGGCCACTGCCGCGGGGTCCCCGGCAAGCGCCGTACTTGCGCTTGCTGGGGTGAATGCTGCTACGCCTCCCGTTCCCTTATTGGATACCGGCCCACTGACCGCCGTTGTGGCCGAGTCGGGAGCGAGGCGCCCGGGCGTGACTCCGAATCCGAGCCGGCGCAGGATGCGGGCAATCTCCTGATCGGCAACATCGACCCCGAGAATTCTCCGCACCTCGCGCCGCCGCAGCTCGATTCGCGGACGCGCGACCACGCGCGCCACGGCATCGATCTCCTGCTCGACCTTTCCACCCGCCATCTGCTGCACCAGCTCCGCCACGCGCGCGCAGGCCAGCGGGGTGTTGCCGAAGTCGGCTCCGCGCTCGAAGCGGTGCGAGGCGTCGGTGTGCATCCCCAGACGCCGCGAGGTACGGCGAATGGAGCCCGGGTCAAACCAGGCCGACTCGATCAGCACGTTGCGCGTCTGCTCGCTGATCATGGTGTCGTAGCCGCCCATCACCCCGGCCAGCGCCACCGCCTTGACGCCATCGGCGATCACCAGGTCCTGTCTGGTGAGCTTGCGCTCGACCCCGTCCAGCGTCTTTAGCAGCTCGCCTTCGCGAGCGCGGCGCACCACGATCTTGCCACCGTCGAGCTTGTCCAGGTCGAAGGCGTGCGTCGGCTGGCCGAGCTCGTTGAGCACGTAGTTGGTGGCGTCAGTCACGTTGCTGATGGAACGCTGGTCGATCAGCTCCAGCCGGTGCACGACGTGCTCGGGCGAGGGCCCGACTTTTACCCCGCGCACGATGCGCGCGGTATAACGCGCGCAGCCCTGAGGGTCTTTAATTTCGATCTTGAACTTCGAGGCCGCCTGCTCGCCCACGATCTTTGGGACGATCGGCTTCAGATCGACGTCGTAGATGGCGGAGACCTCGCGCGCGATGCCGTAGTGGTTCATGGCGTCGACACGGTTGGTGGTGACCTCGGCCTCGTAGACAAGGCCTTCGCCTTCACCGGAGAAGCCTTCGATGGCGGTGCCGGTGGCGGTCAGCTCCTCGGCCATTTTGTGGTCATCGACCGGCGGCGAAACAAAATCGCGAATCCAATGTGGAGAGATCTTCACGCGAACTGCTCCAGGAAGCGCATGTCTCCCAGGAAGAACTGCTGAATGTCGTCGATGTTATAGCGCAGCATCGCCATGCGCTCGATGCCCATGCCGAAGGCGAAGCCGCTGTACTTGCCGGGGTCGTAGCCGACGAAGCCGTACACCGCCGGATCGACCATGCCCGATCCCAGCAGCTCGATCCAGCCGCTGCCCTTGCACTTGTTGCAGCCCTTCTGCCCGCAGAATGGACAGGAGATCGAAACCTCGGCGCTGGGCTCGGTGAACGGGAAAAACGAGGGGCGGAAGCTGGTCTTGACCGCCGAGCCGAACATGGACTTCATGGCGTGGTCGAGCGTGCCTTTCAGGTCGGCCATGGTGATGTTGGTGTCGACGCACAGCCCTTCGAGCTGATGGAAGACCGGGGAGTGGGTCGCATCCGGAGCGTCGTTGCGGTGCACCTTGCCGGGACAGATCACCCGCACCGGCGGCTGCATGCGCTCCATGGCGCGAACCTGCACCGGCGAGGTATGGGTGCGCAGCAGCAGGCGGTCGCGCTGCGGACGCCGCTCCTGGCCGGCGACGAACAGCGTATCCTGGGTGTCGCGCGCGGGATGATCGGGCGGGAAATTCAGCGCCTCGAAGTTGTAATAGTCGCTCTCCACCTCCGGGCCTTCGGCAATCGAGTAGCCCATGGCGGTGAAGACGGCGACAATGTCATCCATCGTGCGCAACACCGGATGGCGCACGCCCAGCTCGCGGCGAAGCCCAGGCAGGGTGATGTCGAGACTTTCGGCGGCCA
>JBEKQR010000475.1:0-3438 GCA_049519515.1 Candidatus Korobacteraceae bacterium | reverse complement strand
AAACAAGAACAATCTAAACAAAAACCACGATAAAACGAAATATACAATGTTGTAGCGCGCGTCAACGGCGGCGGGTCCTGTTGGGCACAAGGGAACCCGCCGGCGCTACGGCTTTCACCCGCCGCTGGGTGACCTTACGCCGCCGGCGTCTTGTTAAGGTTGATGTTCATCAGCACGCCGCCGCCCATGATCAGCGAGCTCCCCGTGTCGTGCTGATTCAGGCACACCAGAACCGACCCGATAACGATCAACATCAGGCCGTAGGCGTTGGAATTGATCGAATTGATCTTTTCGAGCACCGTAATGCTCCTGTCGTTTACTTTCCCGAGGCTGCCGCAGTCTTGCCGGCGGCGGCCACACCGGGGTCCCCGGCAAACGCCGATTTTGCGTTTGCTGGGGTGGCAGCGGGGTCCCCGGCGATCGCCGTCTTTGCGTTTGCCGGCACGGAGGCGGGGGCCGCGGCAGGCGCCGTTTTTGTGCCAGCCGGGCTGCCGGGGTTGGCGAATTCGCCGAACAGGTTCTTCAGCGTAACCACGCTGTCAATCAGCGGGCTGACCGCGTTAAGCGCCGCGGCGACCGCCTCTGCCGGGGCGCCGGTGACGGCTCCGGCCACGCTCAGGCCGCTGCCGATGATCTGCATGGCGGCTGCTTTTTTGGTGGGACCGGGAGCGCCGCCCAGCAGCGATTCGACCGACATCACCGTGTTGTTAACGAACGGAAGAACTCCTTCCACCATACTGAGTCCTTTGCTCAAGCCACTCAGAAAGCTCATTCAATCTCCTTGTGAAACTGGAATTTCAGCCGTACCCGGAAGCGCTTTATCGGCGGATTGCAGCTCGAAGCGCCGGTAAATCGCCAGGATCTTGTTGGCGTAGGCAGGGTCTGTGGCCCAGTGCCTGGCCAGGGCGTTGACGAACTGTTCGACATCCGCTTTGCAGGCCCGCGCTTCGGAAAACAGCGCGCCGGTGGCGATCAGCCGGTCGCGCGCCATGAAGCATTCGCTCATTGACGGAAAACGGGCAAACCAGGCGGTCACCGCCTTGCGCACCCCGCCCTCCACCTCAAAGGTCGGCATGGCAATGCGGTCGTATTTTGCCAGGGCCTTGATTCCGAAATAATTGTTTGCCTCGCGTGAAAGCCGGCTCTGCCCCCACGCGCTTTCCAGCGCCGCCTGGGCCACGGTAATGCCCGCCGGGAATCCGCTGACGGCCGAGGCTGCCGTCGCCGCCGCCACCGCTTGCCGCAAAAAATCTTCGTGCGTCATCGTGGACCAACTTTCAAGTATTCAACTGCCAGATGGGCCAGGGTAATCAGGCCACCTATGGCCACAGCCAGTCCCATAGCTTTTTGCAGGAATGCTTCCTGGCGGGTAATCCGCCGCTCCATTTCCTGTATCTTGCCCTCGTTGCCGTTTCCCACAATCCAGCGCATATGCGCCTTCAACTCCGCAAGGTCACGCAAAACCTGTTCTTCGAACTGTGTCATCGCTAGAATCCATGTACCGCTTTAGTAATTCACGTGCAGCAAGGTGGCGAAGCGGGAATACTTAGGCGGCGTTCCGCCGTCGTACATGCGCAGGAAATAGCTCTGCGGCTTTGCCGGCTTCGGCACGGTGAAGATTTGGGTGGTGAATCGGCCGATAAGATTGCGATCCACGTCCGCTCCCCAGCCGGCGTCCTGCAAGCGCACCTCGAAGCCGCCGCCCGTCACTGGCGCTGTCCCGGCGTCGATCAGCACGGTGTCGGGTTGCACGGCGGTGATCTCCGCGCGCGGCAGACATGCCAGCCAAGGCCCCGGCATTTTGCCGGCGTAGCTGACCGCCGGCTTCTGCTTGGTGGTTTGCAGGCTGAAGCTGAGGGACTGGGCGGCGTCGTTGGCGAACTTGATCGCATAGCGCGAACAGTCGTCTTCCAGGTGGACCAGTTCGATCTTCACCTCGCGAACCGTGGCCTGCACCTGCAATGACCGGCTCGGCAACGCGATCACGATGCCATCGCCCGGCCACAGGTCTTGCGGCAGCCAGTCGCTCCAGCACTGGTATTGTCCCGAGAATGGCGTTGCGGCCGTGTCTTCCAGCAGCGTGGCCGCAGCGCTTTGGCATTCATCGGAGGTTCGGGCCAGGGGCGACTTCAGCCGCAGCACCGCGCTGCGCAAGCCGCTGTCCCCCGGCTTCGCCAAGGCTGCTATCGCCGCCTGGTTCTGTGCCCGCTCTTGCGCATGGCCGCTGTCGCGATAGCTGACGCGGACCGCATCGCCAAGGCCCGGCAGCCCGTAGCTGTAAAACACCACCTCCGGCGACGTCCCGGAATAGATTTGGCAGGCTGCGCCGTCGGTTTTTTCGCCGACGATTTTGGAATTGCTTACGGTCGAGCCGCTCGGGGTTACGCGCACCTCCGCCGGCACGCTCTTCTGGATATTTGTGTATCCGATCTTGCAATGAAGACTGGCCGAGTTGACGAGCGCATAGCTGGCGAAGGCGGGGGCGTTCGCAATCGCGCCATCGAACAGCACGGTCGGCGCCGCCACCAGGCTGCCCGCATAGTTCGGATCGACGTCCCGCAACTCCAGCACCAGGTTGAGATCGGCAGCGATCGTGGCGCCGCCCGCCCCGCTTCCGCCCGGATGCAGCGCCGAGTGAAAGAGCTGCTGCGTCCGGAATGGCTCGGCGCAATAGAACCTCGTGACCAGCACATAGCGGTGGCCGTTCACGGTGGTGATGGCCGGCCCAACCAGGCTGCCGTTTACCAATGCCTGGATGACGGTGGCGTTTCCGCTGGGTGAGATGGAGAACCCTGCCAGGCACGCCGCGGCGCTGATGCTCCCCGCGTACAGCCCGCCGATCACGCCCTGGCTCGCGGCTTGAAAGCTTACCTCTCCATGCTGCAATACCAGCGCGCCGCCCAATTCCAGCTTTTGCGCCATGGCGAGCGAGGTCTGCCCGTCGATCCCGGTTCCACCGTTCACCACCAGGCACCCGGTGCCCGACTGAATGGCCTGGGCCGGGTCGACTACGCTCCACGCCTCGGCTGCAAGCTGGCCGGTATAGTCTTCCAGCAGCAGGCTCCCAGCCGCAGGTGAAAAGGGCTTCAGCACCAGCCAGAAGCTATAGGTGAGCCCGTCTCCCTGAAAGTAATCCTTGGCGTAGCGCTGCGGCCCGGCTGCGCCCAGCAAGGTGATGTCATTTACGATGTCGTGCGGCTGTTCCAGGATGAGCGCGGCTTCATCGAAGCCGGGCGTTTGCTCGCCGATCTGCAACGCCTGCGCACCGGCCGGAGCAAAAATCAGCTTGCCATCGTGAATGCGATAAGCGGCGCGGCACAACAGGCCCAACTCGGCGGCGTGCTCCGACCACCTCAGCTCGGGATCGACGCTGAATGGAGCCAGCATCTCCATCGCCTGCACTCCATCCAGATTCAACCCCGGGGCCAACTCGGCGGC
>JBEKQR010000474.1:0-3442 GCA_049519515.1 Candidatus Korobacteraceae bacterium | reverse complement strand
CCTCCTGCCTATTCCCTTTTCCATAGCTTCCTTCCCTTTTTGAGCGGAGATTTTCGTTTGGGATCGAGTTCGTGGATCGCTCACACTCTACCGCTTTTAGGTGAATCTGCAAGTTCAATCTATTAATCTACGGGAAAATGATGGCATGCATTGTGGGCAGAAAGTGGAAGTGCTTTGTGGAAAAGGTGCTAGCCGAGCCGAAAAGGACCCACATGCGGCAACTAAAGGCGGATGTGGGGGCCGGTGCCCTTATATGTATCTACTTCTACGTGTAGTTTATGCCTAAAGATGCGCCGCCAGGATCACCGCCAGTTTTTCCGGCTCGGCGAGGAAGGAGTCGTGTCCGTGCGAGGACGCGATCTCGTGGTAATCGCAATCGACGCCGGCACCCCGGAGCTGCTCGCCGAGCGCGCGCAGGTCGGCCGCCGGAAACAGCCAATCCGACGAGATGCCGACCAGCGTCACGTGCGCTTTGACGCGGCTATAGGCGGCCTGCGCTGAGCCAAAGCTACGGACCGGGTCGAAGGTTTCCATGCTGCGGCTGATCGCCAGGTACGAGTTGGCGTCGAAGCGCTCGATAAACTTTTTGCCCTGGTAGTCGAGGTAGCCGGCCACGTCGAAGCGTCCCTGGAGGTCGGCCCACGGGTCTTCGCCGTTGCGGTTGGGATTGCGTCCGAAGCGCTCGTCGAACAATTCCGCCGACTTGTAGGAGCACATGGCGATTGCCCGCGCCAAAGCCAGGCCCTGGGCCGGAGGATCGTCGCGCGAATACTCGCCGCCATTCCACTGCGGATCGAGCCGGATGGCCTGCCGCTGCAGGTGATTGAGCGCCAGTCCCATGGCCCCCAGCGGAGCGGCGCCGATGGCAACGCAGTGCTCGATCATCTCCGGGAAATCGATTGCCCACTGGAGCGCCTGCATGCCGCCGATGGAGCCGCCAATCACCAGCTTTACGCGGCTGATTTCGAGCAACCGCAGCAGCTCGCGCTGCGCCCGCACCATGTCGCCGATGGTAACCAGGGGAAAGCCGGCGCCGTACTGCTTGCCGGTCTGCGGATCGATTGCCGCCGGTCCGGTCGAGCCGTAACAGGAGCCGAGAATGTTGCTGCAGACGACGCAATAACGGTCGTTGCCGAACAGCCGCGGATCGTCGAACAGCTCGGGCCACCAGGCCGCCACCTCGGCCGAGCCGGAGAGGGCATGGCAGACCAGCACCACGTTGTCGCCAGCGGCATTGGGCTCGCCGTAGATCGCGTAGCGCAGGGTGACCGGGCGCAGAACTCCGCCGCACTCCAGGGCAAAGCCGTCCTTCCCGGCAAATGAGTGCTTTCCCTGGATCAAGTGCAAGGTGCTGGTGCTCATCTCTGGCTCTTTCCTCCGGCGGTGGCCACTCCGCCTGGGCCTCCAGCAACCGCTGTGGTTGTGGTTGCTGGGGTGAGGGGCTGCTGCCCGGCAGACAGGCCGGTGGCCGTCTTGAGCGCCTGGTTCAGGTCCTCGATGATGTCGATCACATCCTCGATGCCCACCGAGAGCCGCACCAGTTCTGGCGTGACGCCGGTATCGAACTGCTCCGCCTCGCTGAGCTGCTGGTGAGTGGTCGAAGCCGGATGAATCACCAGCGACTTGGCGTCTCCGATGTTGGCCAGCAGGCTGAAGAGCTTGAGCGAGTTGATCAGCGTGCGCCCGGCCTCGTAGCCGCCCTTGATGCCAAAGGTCACCAGCGACCCGGCTCCGTGCGGCAGGTATTTGCGGGCGCGCGCGTAATACTTGCTGGTAGGCAGTGCCGGATAATTGACCCAGTCCACGCCGGGATGCTGCTCGAGGAATCTCGCCACCGCCAGCGCGTTCTCCGAATGCCGCTGCATGCGCAGGTGCAGCGTCTCCACGCCCTGCAGCAACAGGAAGGCGTTGAAGGGCGACAGCGCGGCGCCGGTGTCCCGCAGTCCCTGAACCCGCGCCTTGAGAATGAACGCCAGCGGCCCGAATGCCTCCGTATAGGAAACGCCGTGGTAGGAAGGATCAGGGTTGACGAAATCGGGGAAGCGGCCGGAGGCTTTCCAGTCGAACTTGCCGCTATCGACGATGATGCCGCCAATGGAGTTGCCGTGTCCTCCGATGAACTTGGTGGCCGAGTTGATGACGATGTCCGCGCCCCACTCGATTGGCCGCACCAGCGCCGGCGAAGCGCAAGTATTATCGATCACCAGCGGCAGCCCGTGCTCATGCGCGATCTTGGCGAGGGTCTCGATCTCGGCGACATCCAGCTTGGGATTGCCGAGGGTCTCGGTGTAGACGGCCTTGGCCTTCTTGTCGATGGCTTTTCGCAGGCCGTCGAAATCGTCGGGATCGACAAAGCGCACGTTGATGCCGAGCTTCGGCAGAGTGTAATGGAACAGGTTGTACGTCCCGCCATAGAGCGATGTGGTGGAGACGATCTCGTCGCCGGCGCTGGCCAGAGTAGTGATGACCAGCGTCTCCGCCGCCTGTCCGGAGGCGGCTGCCAGACCCGCCGCCCCGCCTTCAAGGGCGGCAATCCGCTGCTCGAAGACGTCCGTCGTCGGATTCATGATGCGCGTGTAGATGTTGCCGAACTCCTGCAACCCAAACAGGCGGGCGGCGTGATCGGCATTGTCAAAGACGTAGGACGTGGTCTGATAAATAGGCACGGCGCGGGCCTTGGTGGTGGGATCGACCTTCTGCCCGGCATGGACAGCCAGGGTGGCCAGGTGCTGTTTCTTTTCCGCGTTCTTCGGCATTGCTGCCTTCCTTTCAACTCATCGTCAAGAGTTTTCCCGTAAGACGAAGCGGCCCACGATCCGGTTGACCGTGGGCCGCTGAATTCTCGCTAATAAATGCTGCTAGCCAGGCGGACCCACAGTCGCGCGCCAATACATGTGCATGCACATGGCCATCATCCGCGCCAGTGGGGCAGCCGTAAACATAGCGACGATAATACGCATGATGCGCCGGCTTGTCAAAGGCAAAATTGCAGGCGCAGCCGCTCTGGTAGAACCATTAACCACAGAGGACACGGAGGACACAGAGAAAACCGGTGGAACCATATGTTATTGCTGCGCGCGAATGTTCTGCTACCCATCTTCCCGGTTTGTATCCTCGTGGAAGCCCACGCCTTCAGGCGTGGGGAAACAACGTCCGGCAGGAAACGCCTTTAGGCGCTGTGGATTTGCGGCTTCGTTTAACACGGCGGCTAAAGCCGCTTCAGATTCGCTGCCCTGATTCCCACGCCTGAAGGCGTGGGCTTCCACGGCTGCCCTGATCCTCTGCCTCAAAGGCATGGGCTTCGACCGTATTCTGATCCCACGCCTGAAAGCAGCTCCATCATCAAGCCGCCTGTGAGCGCACAGTTGCGGAGCGGCCTAACCGTGTGCTTCCGCCTTTGTGCCTCTGTGTCCTCTGTGGTTAACGTTTTTTGGTGGCTTTC
>JBEKQR010000473.1:0-3451 GCA_049519515.1 Candidatus Korobacteraceae bacterium | reverse complement strand
AAGCACGCGGGGAGACATGAAGTCGGAGACCTCGACCAGCAGGTAGTGGGTTTCGCCGATGGTAAACCGCTGGGGCTCCTGCAGGACATCCTCAAAATGGTCGAGATGCATATCGCAGCCAAGGATCAGCTTGAGTTCCGGCACGTGCTGCTGCAGCTCGGCCAGGCGCTCAAGATGGGCCTGGCGGTCATAGTCGTAAACAAAGTTGGCATGCGGGGTGGCCACCAGATGCGTAACTCCATCGGCATGCGACATCTGGCACATGGTAATCGCCGCCTCCCATGATTGGGCTCCGTCGTCAACCAGCGGAAGCACGTGGCTGTGAATGTCAATCATGGGTCCCTGGGGTTATTCTAACCTGCCCCAGCGGGAGTGCATTACCCGGCAGGCCGAGGGAAAAGCCCCACACCTGCGAACGGCAGATGTGGGGCACGGGCGCTTCAACATCAATTCCGCTTTGCGTTCGCGCAGATTTCCCTTGGCATTTGCGAATTGGCTTTTCATAATCGTTTGCTTGGCAAGATAGTGAAACGTGGCAGAGTGGAGGAAGACCGGCAAAGATGAGCACTGTACCAAAAACAAAGACCAACACCGTCGCCCAGGCCATGGCAGAGACGCTGCGGCGGGTCGGCGTGCCCTATGTCTTCGGGCTTCCGGGCGGTGAAGTGGTTGAGGTGATGAACGCCATCCGCGAGGTGAATATTCCGTTTTTCCTGACCAAGCATGAAAACACCGCCGCCTTTGCCGCCGGCGTGACCGGACAAATATTGGGCATTCCCGGGGTTTGCATCGCCACCATTGGTCCCGGAGCCACCAACATGGCTACCGGCATTGCCAATGCCTGGATGGACCGCGATCCGGTGATCGCGCTGACCGGGCAGATCACCTCTTCCCGCTACGCCACAGCCACGCATCAGGTCATGGACTCGGTGGCCTTCTACCGCCCGATTACGAAATGGAGCACCAGCATTCACCCCGGGTCGGCGGCGGAGACCATGCACAAAGCCATCCGCGTGGCCACCAGCGAGCGGCCCGGTCCGGTGCACATCTCCCTGCCCAGCGATCTGCCGCGGGCGGAGGCCGGCGGAAAATCTCCCGCGTCTTCTCCCATTCGGACCTTTGAAGGCATGGGCGTGCCCTGCCAGGAATCATTGTCGAAGGCCAGGGAGCTGATCGCCTCCGCCGCGCGTCCCATCATCTTTGCCGGCCTGGGGCTGGTGCGCGCCAATGCCGGCAATGGCCTTGTCGGCTTGGCGGAAAGGCTCGGCGCGCCGGTCGTCGTGATGCCCAAGGCGAAGGGCATTATTCCGGAAGATCACCCGCTGTTCGCCGGGGTCTTCGAGATGCTCGGAGACAAGCTGGTGCTCGAGCTGGGTGCCAAGGCCGACCTGATCATCGCCTGCGGCCTCGACGTGGTCGAGTTCGACAAGCCCTGGATCTTCGAGGCGCCGGTCGTCCACCTTGACGCCCTGCCGAACAGCGATGAGTTTTACCCGGCCGAGGTGGAGCTGATCGGCCATCCGCGTTTGGCCCTTCCCGCGTTGAGTGAACAGTTGCCGCTCCGCCGCGCGTGGCAGGCGGAGGAGCTCGCCCGGCATCGGCGGGAGTTGCTGGCGCTGATTACGGCGGCCGGCAATGGCATGGCTGCGCACCAGGTTGTGGCCGCCGCCAGGAGGATCTTGCCGAAGGAAACCATCGCTACCTGCGATGTCGGCGCCCATAAATTCCTGGTAGGCCAGCTATGGACCACCTATGCGCCCAAGTCGTTTTTTATGTCGAACGGCTTGTCGGGGATGGGTTACGGACTGCCCGCGGCCATCGCCGCCCAGTTGGCATGGCCGGAGCTGCCCGTGATTGCGTTTTTGGGCGACGGCGGGTTCGGCATGTACATGGCGGAGCTGGAAACCGCCAGCCGCCTGCGCTTGCCGCTGATCCTGGTGGTGTTGTGCGACGGCGCGCTGTCGCTGATCGGCATGTCGCAGGAGCGTCGCGGACTGCCTCACCACGGCGTGCACTTCAGCAATCCCGACCTGGCCCAGGTGGCGGCAGCTTTTGGCGTAGCCGGCAAAATGTGCGCCACCGTTCCCGAGATAGAAAGCGCAATCAGTTCCGCCTGGACCAGCCGCCGGCTTACCCTGATTCAGGCCCCCGTTGATCCCGCGCCGTATCGGGTGTGAACGGCTGGCAGAGGATGGGAATCGTAGCGCCGGTCTCCAGACCGGCTGTACGGGAGGCGTCCACGCCTGCCCACAAGCTAACTAAGGTGCGGACGAGACGTCCGCACCGACAGCCGATCTCCCACCCCATCAAGCCAAAAGCAAGCTTGCTGGGGACCCCGGCCTGGAGGCCAGCGCTACGGAGGCCAGCTATGTGGAACTCGCGAAGGAACGGTAAAGCGAGTTCATCTGTTATGGATTCTTCCCGGCTCCCGTGGCCGCCGGTTCGTCGGCCAGCATCTCCGCTCCGGAGAGCAGGCGCACGCGGATCTCATCGCCGGGTGAGAATGAGGTGCGGTCGGCGGGCAAATGCGCCAGCCCGTTGGCTTTCAGTGTCGTGGTCAGTATTCCGGTGTGTTGGTTGCCGGCGCTGTATGCAAGGTATCTGCCGTTTACCAGTTTGACTGCGACTCGCAGGAAGTTGATCTTACCGGGCTTCTTCCGCGCCTCGTCCTGCAAAACAGCGGTGATGAAAGGCTTCACCACCTGCGCGTGTCCCAGCATTTTCAGCAGCGCGGGCCGCACGAACTCCTCGAAGGTGATCAGGGCGGCCACCGGGTTGCCGGGAAGCGAAAACACCGGCCGTCCTTCGCGGATGCCGAACGCCATCGGCCCTCCGGGACTTATGGCGACCCGCCAAAAGAGCTGCTGCACGCCCAACTCCTGCAGGGTGTCGCGCACCAGGTCGTGCTGGCCGGCGGAGACCCCGGCGGAGGTGATCAAGGCGTCGGCCCGCAGCCCGTCGCTGATCTTGGCGCGGTGACTGGCGCGATCGTCGCGCGCTGTTCCCAGCGGCAGCGGCACAGCCCCGGCCTCGGTGACCGCGGCTGCCAATGACAGGGAATTGCTGTCCACAACCTTGCCCGGCGTGGGAAGCTCGCCCGGCTCGATCAGTTCGTCGCCGGTGGAGAGTATGGCAACCCGTGGCTTGCGGTAAACCGTGACGCTCAGCTTGCCAACCGAGGCGAGCATGCTGATCTCCGGCGGGCGGATGAGCATGCCGCAGCGCATTACGATTTGCCCGCGCTTTACGTCTTCACCCGCGAAGCGCAGGTGCTGGCGAGGCTTGACCGGCCCCCTGATCCGCACCCGGCCTCCGTCCATTTCCTCAGTCTCTTCCAGTGGGACGACGGCATCGCAACCGAAGGGAACAGGCGCGCCCGTCATCACCTTTACGGCGCATCCAGGCTCAATCGGAGCCGGCGCGAGACCGCCGGCGGGAACGTAGCCAACCA
>JBEKQR010000472.1:0-3455 GCA_049519515.1 Candidatus Korobacteraceae bacterium | reverse complement strand
TGGTGCGCCAGTGCTGGCAGGCGGGCGCCAAGCGGGTCATCGTCACCGACGTGAGCTGCAACGATCCCCGGCGCTGCTTTCTTCGCTCCGGCATAGCGGCAGCGGCCCGAGACGCGGGCGCAGAGGTCATCCTGCCCGATCCTGCCCGCTTCAAGGACGTGGACTTGGGCGGAGAGGTGCTGCAAAGCTGGCCGGTGTTGGATTATTTTCTGAATGCCGACAAGATCATCAATATCCCCATAGCAAAGCATCACAGCCTCAGTGGCGCCACACTCGGCATGAAGAACTGGTACGGCATTCTGGGCGGCCCGCGCCACCAACTGCACCAGCGCATCAACGAAAGCCTGGCCGACCTGGCGGACTTCATCCGCCCAACTCTAACGGTAATGGATTGCTACCGCGTGCTGATGACCAATGGCCCAACCGGAGGCGATCTGGAAGATGTTGCGCTGAAGAAAACGGTGCTGGCCGCGACCGATCCGGTGGCCGTTGATGCTTACGTCGCCAAGGCCTACTGGAACCTCGACAGCAAGGCGCTGCCGTATCTGAGAATGGCGTCCGCGCGCGGCCTGGGAACTTTGGAGTTCGAGAAAGTGCCGACGCGGACGGTGAAGCTATAGTGAAGCAGAAATCGCTTTGCGCCAGGATAGTACCTGGGATATGTTGAAGAAAAAGGAACCCACCTCATCTCCTGCGCATTCGGTTTTGCTGTGAGAGCGGACGCGAAGTGGGTTGGATTGTCACCCCAGCAGAGGCAAAGACAGCATCTGCTGGGACGCGAGCGCGCCTGTTCAGGGCTGCTTCGCCTTTGAGCAAGGTTGCGCCGTCGCTGGCCCACGGTCCTTGCGATGCACACCGGCACTCAGGAACTTGCAGGAGTCACCACGGAGAATACGCAGCAAGCCGGCTGTCCGGAGCGCAGTTCGCCTCCTATGCTTCCGCTGGCGTTTGCCGGGGCCTGCGCCTTCATGAACCTGTTCTCCACGCAGCCGATCCTGCCGCTGCTGGCCGACCTGTTTCATGCCAGCAAGCTCGGAGTCAGCTTGACGGTGACCGCGCCAACCATCGCCGTTGGGCTGGCCGCGCCCGTGCTGGGACGGCTTTCAGACCGCTGGGGCAGAAAACGGACCATCAGTTGGGCCGCTCTTCTGCTCTCGCTGTTTACCCTGCTTTCCGCCAGCTCCACCAGCCTCGGCCAGTTGATTGCCTGGCGCTTCCTGCAGGGCATCTTCACTCCGGGAGTGTTTTCCGTCGCTGTCGCTTATGTCAATGAAGAGTGGCCGGCCAGCCGCGTTGGGCATGCCATGGCTGTTTTCGGCACCGGCGGCATTATCGGCAGTTGCTTTGGCCGCACCATGTCGGGAGTCATTGCCAGTCATTGGAGCTGGCGCTGGGGCCTGCTGGTGCTTGGAATCGTGAATCTGGCGTGGTCCCTGCTGCTGATCAGGCTGCTGCCCAGGGAAAAGAAATTCACCGCCGCGCATCCCGCTTCATCGATCTCCCTGCTGGGCGATCACCTGCGCAACCGGCCCCTGCTGGCGACCTACGCCGTCGGCTTCTGCATTATGTTCAGCATGCTGGCGCTGTTCACCTACGTGAATTTTCATCTCGCCGCTGCGCCTTATTTCCTGGACTCGGCAGCCCTGGGCTTTATTTTTCTTGTCTATCTTGTGGGCGGCGTGATCACGCCGGTAGCGGGCCGCGGGCTCGACAAACTTGGACTGCGCAATGCCCAGCTTGCCGCCGTGGCGGTGGCCGTGGCCGGCGTCCTGCTTACGCTTGGGCGTCCGCTTTTCGTGATCGTGGTGGGCCTGGCGGTCTTCAGCTCAGCGTCGTTTATCATCCAGGCGGCGGCAAACAGTCATGTCGGCCGGGTGGTGGAGCACAGCCAGGCCCTGGCTTCCGGGATGTACGCAAGTTTTTACTACGCCGGCGGCTGCATGGGGTCGGTGGTGCCGGCCTGGCTGTGGAACCTGGGAGGATGGACCGCCTGCGTCTGGCTGATCGTGGGAGTGCAGATTCTCAGCGGAACCGCGGGCTTCGTCTTCTGGACCCGCCGCCAACCGGCAGAGGCCGGCATGGAAGAAATTGGCCGCTTTGGCGTTTGAGTTCCCGGCCGTCCCTACAAGAGGCTGACTTGCTCAGGCTGACAGTTGCTCCGGCTGCGGCTGCGCGGCGGCGGCAGGCACCTCGAGTTGATCGGCGCATTGCATGGCAAAGAGCACCAACTCGACCCGGCTGGATACCTCCACCTTATCGAATATCTTGAACAGGTAGTTCTTGACCGTGTGCTCGCTGAGCGAGAGCTCGCGCGCAATCTCTCTGTTCGTCAGCCCCTCCGCCAGCAGGTTGACCACCTGTTTCTCCCGGTTGCTGAGAAGCTGAATCTCGGGCCGGCGCAGCAGGCGCGCCGGAGCGCATTGCGCCAGGGCCTCAATCAGATGCTCTAGTTCGCTGTTGCGAATCCAGATCTGGCCGGCGAAGACCCGGTCGATGCACCTGCACAGCATCTTGAAATCCGACTGCGAAGGACAAAACACGCCTCTGGCGCCGGCCCGGAAGGCGTCAATAGCCACCTGCTTATCGGGCGAGCTCAACAGCACGATGCAGCGCGTGGCCGGAGCCTGGGCCCTTAGCTGGCGCAGGCAATCCAAACCGCTGCGCCCGGCCTCCTTGGAATCAACGTGGACCAGGGCAATGTCCGGGTTCGAGCTGCTGGCGATATCGGCGATTTCCGCCCCCTGGGGACATACCGTTACGCTGAACCGCGCCTGTCTTTTCAGGGCGCGCAGCAAAAGTTCGCTGGCCATGCTTTCTGCATGCAGCAGCAGAATGTTGATTTCTGGCTTTCTGATTGGCAGAGGATCGCTGATTGTCATTTCGACAACTACTCCCATGTAGCTGCTCTGAGTACGATGCGGGAGCATGAAGGGCAAGTTGGAACGTTGCCATTGAATTTATTAACTTTTTTGTCATCCCGCCCTTGCTACCCCTTTACAGGCTGCGGAAAAACGCGCCGAAGCAACAAGCGAGGCGCTATGGGGTGTGGATACCACAAGATGGCATATCAAGAACTTGTGGTCTCGTTCTATCTGGAATCTGTTTTTCCGCAGCCCGTTTAGGCGTGGGAATCAGGACACCAAACACGATGCGGCTTTAGCCGCTGTGTTTCGGCTTCGTTGAACGAATGCTTTAGCCGCGCCGTAACGGCCCTTTATTTTCAATATTCAGAGCGGGCTTCAGCCCGCGAGGGACCTGCAGCCCCTTTACCGTTTCGCCACCTCCACAACAAAAAAAATCATCCGGCGAACAGGAATAATCAATACAAAAATTGCCACTTCCGGACCAAGCTCCACATCAAATTGGCAACGGGTCAAGGTCCGCAGCGCGACGCAGGATGCGGCGTGGGGAATACAGGTTTATAATTGCAGTTAAGGATGTACAAAGGCACTCTG
>JBEKQR010000471.1:0-3455 GCA_049519515.1 Candidatus Korobacteraceae bacterium | reverse complement strand
CGGAAGCCCGCAAGCTCTACCTGGCCCGCTACGAGAACAGCAAATACTGGGTAGATTACGAAGACTTTTCCTTTTACCGCATGGAAGTCGTGGACGTCTACTACGTGGGCGGCTTCGGCGTGATGGGCTGGATCACCGCCCACGACTATGAGCGGGCCCAACCCGACCCGCTGGCTGACGCCGCATCTGGGATCGCGCAACACATGAATGCCGACCATAAAGACGCGCTCATTCTGCTGGCACGGAGTTTCGCCGGTGTCGAGTCGCAGGAAGCAATCATGACTTCGATCGACCGCCTAGGCTTTCATCTGCGGCTGAAGACTCAGGATGGCGTGCGTGGCGCCCGCATCGCGCTGTTGCGGGAGGTAAACAGTCCGGCGGAAACCAGAAACGTTCTGGTGGAGATGGTGCGGCAGGCGCAGCCATGAAGTTGAGCATCATTCTCAGCCGGAGGCTTCTTGCCGCTATTCGCCTCCGGTGTTTGGCAACCTCTCTTTCACTTCGAAGACAGCAATGTGATCTTCTCCTCCATCGTGGGCGGCGCCTGTGCGGCTATCTTTTGCTGCCGCGGCTGCGAAGGATTTTGCAGCGCTTTCATGGAAAGATCAACGTGCTACGCAAAATAGCCTCTTGCCGATCCAAAGGTGTTAGCTTGTCTAGTGCAAACCTGCTGAACATTTCTCAGATTGGTGCCAGATCATCGGCAGACCAGTCGCGTGCTGGTGTCTGCCGCGGCAGCACACAGCCTTCGGCGTGCTCCCCTGCGCTGTTTAACAGTGAGCAGCTCTGGCCTTTTGATCTGTAGACGAAAACCATAGAATTCTAGCTTCCTACAAAGTGAGCCCGAAATGGCTGGAACATCATCGACGCTGGAACTTCGTGCGGCACTCATCGAGATCGTTGGCGAAAAAGGCTGTCTGTTTGAGCCGGCTGACACGGCTCCCTTCTGCGAAGACTACCGGCAACTGTTCAAGGGGCGGGTGCAGGCCGTAGTGCGTCCCGCCACTACCGACGAAGTAGCGCGTGTGGTGCGGCTGTGCGCGGAGCGGCGCATCGGCATAGTGCCCCAGGGAGGCAACACCGGCATGGTCGGCGGCGCCGTGCCCAGCGAAGACGGCTCGCAAATCGTGCTCTCACTATCGCGCCTGAACCGAATTCGCGACATTGACCCGGTCGATCTGACCATGACCATAGATGCGGGCGTGGTGCTCAAGAAAGCGCAGGAGGCGGTGCTGGCCGAGAATTGCATGCTACCGATCTCTTTGTCCTCCGAAGGCTCGGCCCAGATCGGCGGCGTACTGTCGGCGAATGCCGGCGGAAACAATACGGTCCGCTATGGCAATGCCCGCGACCTGGTGCTCGGGTTAGAGGTGGTGCTGCCCAATGGCGACGTCTGGAACGGCCTGCGGCGCCTGCGCAAGGACAACACCGGATATTGCCTGCGCCAGCTCTTCGTCGGCGCCGAAGGTACCCTTGGGATCATCACGGCGGCGGTGCTGAAGCTGGTTCTGCGTCCGCGCGAGTTGGCTGTAGCGTTCTGCGCGGTGCCCTCGGCGCAGGCGGCTTTGGACCTATTCGTGTTGTGCCGCCAGCATCATCACGAGGCCATTCAGGCTTTCGAATACATGTCCGGTGCGGGTTTGCGAATCGTGCTTAAGCATATCGCCGACACGCGGCTCCCCCTGGAAACACCGGCCGATCACTACGCGCTGGTGGAACTGGCGGATGTGGCAGCAGACGCGAATCTGCGCGAGAAGCTGGAAGAAACACTGGGCAGGGCGATGGATGCCGGCCTGGTGCTGGACGCCGTTCTGGCGGGAAGTTCGGCCGAACGCCTGGCGCTCTGGAACCTGCGCGAAGAGCACTCCGAAGCGCAAAAGCGCGCCGGCGCAAACGTCAGGAATGACGTTACCGTGCCCGTCTCCAAGGTGCCGCAGTTCATTGTGGAGGCAACAGAGGCCTGCCAGCGCCGCTTCCCGGGCATCCGCGTGGTTTCGTTCGGCCACATGGGAGACGGCAACATCCACTTCAACGGGGTGCAGCCGGAGGGCGGCAGCGGCCCCGACTTCCTGCGCCAGAGCCACGATATCACCGATACCATCAACGCAGTAGTTCGCAAGTACGACGGCAGCTTCTCCGCTGAGCACGGCGTGGGCAGGCTCAAGCCCTATCTCCTCAAAGCATGGCGGGGCGGGGCGGAGCTCGAAACCATGCGACGAATCAAGGCGGCGCTGGACCCGCTGGGAATCATGAACCCCGGCAAGGTGCTGCCTCCGCAATAGTGATAAGCGGAACGTATGGAGCAGGAGCCGCTGTCATCGGAGGAACACAGACCCGGCACATGGGGCTCTCATTCAGTTTCTGAGTGTTGGCGGGCTGGTCGAAAATCCGGTTGAGCTTTCACTGGCCGACTTGGCGAAGTTGGGAGAGGTGGAGCACATCACCATGCATCATTGCATACAGGGCTGGAGCGGCATTGCCAAGTGGGGCGGTATTCCGATGAGGAGAGTCATTGAACTGGTGTGGCCGAAACCAGAGGCCAAGGTGGTCGCTTTCTTCTCCTTCGGTGAAGCACTTTACGGCGGGTCATATTACGACACGCAAAGAATGGACAACTTGCTAAAGACGCAATGCCTCCTCGCTTCGCATATGAACGGGCGACCTCTGCCGCCGATCTATGGTGCGCCACTACGGCTGCGGGTTGAGAATCAACTGGGCTATAAAATGGTCAAGTGGATCGAGCGAATAGAATTCATTCAATCGGAGAAGCAGTTGGGCAAGGGAGAAGGCGGAAAGAACGAGGATGACGAGTATTTCGATCTCCTCCCTAACATCTGACGGGGTTCTGCTTGGATCACGGAGAAGATGGAAGGCCAATGCCGATGGACACACGCAAACTCGCCACTTGTTGGAAAGGTCGGCTTTTCGAAGATCCTGGGTGTAACGTCCGTAGAGCGTAAGCAATCACGCTCTCGGGATTAGTAACGGGAGTTGGCAAGGGTCTCCAGAAACCTGTGTTCGAGGACCCTAGGGGTTCCAGTTTCCAGCCTGACTTCCTCGAACGCGACTTCTGGACTGCTTTGACCTTTCGCAATGTCCGAGGTCGGGGGCGTAGCGCCTGCTCCGCACGCTTGCGCTCGGTAATGTCTTGCCACCCGTGCCGGTTTCGCCCCTGTGGAGAGGGGAAAAAACCGCGAGTGATCGATGTCACAGCCAGCGGAAGGCGTTCCGCAGTTAAATTGTCGAACTTCCTGAGCCCTTATCTTGATGCGAGGGCTAAGGTCATCCCACAGGTTCCGGACGGACTTGTGCCACCTCTCGACAGTAGCACCCAACGCGAGCTTGTGACGGCTGAGCGGCAGGCGGCTGGGTCTGACTGTTCTGGTGTTGTCGGGCAAGAGCGCAGGGTCCGGTCATGGTCGCGGCGGGTGCGGCGGCTGCTGACGGTCCTGTTG
>JBEKQR010000470.1:0-3460 GCA_049519515.1 Candidatus Korobacteraceae bacterium | reverse complement strand
GGAGTGCTGTGGAGCGCCGCCTACTACATTATTTACCGTGACCGGCCGGAGCAGCATAAGGGCGTGAACGAGTCCGAATTGGCCCACATCCGCGGGCGCGCGGTGGACGGCAGCATCAACGCTGTCAAGGAGTCAAAAAAACCGGCGGTTCCGTGGGGCATCATTCTGCGCTCGTCGAACACCTGGTTCCTGGCGTTCGCCTATGGCGCATACAACTACGCCATGTACTTCTTCGTGTACTGGCTGCCGACATATTTGGTCGAGCACCATCACGTTTCCATTAAGAGCATGGGCTTTCTGGCCTCGGTGCCGCTGTTTGCCGGCGCCGTCGGCGGAGTGCTGGGTGGCACGCTGACCGACATTGTCTATCGCAAGACCCGCAGCCTCAAGAACGCGCGGCGTTTTGTATGCGTCATATCGATGCTGGGCTGCGCCGTGTTCCTGCTGCCGTCGGCGGTGGCCGCGAAACCGGCGATGGTGATCTGGTGCATGTCGGGGGCGGTGTTTTTCCTGGCGCTGGTCCTCGGACCCGCCTGGTCGGTTGCCATGGATATCGGTAAAGAATACAGCGGCTCGGTTTCCGGCGTAATGAACACCGTGGGCAACGGAATTGGCGCCATATCGCCGATCGTCTTTGGTTTCCTTGCCCAGAGAGAGATGTGGGTAGCGCCGTTCGTTGTCGCCGCCGGCGTTCTGGTGGCCGGCGCATTCATGTGGGGCTTCCTCGTCAACCCCGAGAAGTCGGTGGTGGAACGGCCGCAAGCGGCAGTCTAGTGGATCAAGACAAGCCAGCAAGTAAATCAGAAGCAATTCGCAATGGAGGACTCCTGATGTCTCAGCAGAAAGCAAGCAGCCAGCCGGCAGCCGGCGCGGCGCCCACGGGAATCAAGGCGGGGAATGGGAAGTACTACTTCGATCTGGCTACCGCAAACCGCGTCCTGGCGGGAGGGTCGTATAGCACGGCCGCCGGCTCGCTGATCGAAGGCGAGCGCATCCAGTGCGGCCTGATGAACATGCCAAAAGGAACCGGCGCCCGTCCTCACACCCATCCGAACGAGCAGTGGATCTATGTCGTCCAGGGCACGCTCGATTGTGAGATCGAGGGGGTCAAGTCGCTGGCTTCTGCCGGAACTCTCATCTATGTTCCGGCCAATGCCGTTCACACGGTGGTCGCCATCCCCAACCAGGGCGACGTGATTTTCTTCACCTGCAAGGATATGTCGTACGGAATCGTGGGCAACGCCGTCGATAACTCAGTCTCAGGGCCGCGCTACGCGCCCGGATTTGAAAAAAAGTGACCGGTTGAGCGCACGGCGATGTGGCGGTTCGCGGCGAAATTCCCGGCCGGCCGCCCCTCTGGACGCTACCACCCCGGCAACGGCAAAAACATCCGTTGCCGGGCTACGCGGCTGCGCGCCTTCGCTCGCCGGACCTGGCATTGCAAATTCAACCGCGAACGGTACAATGTGTGCGATTCACAAAAAGTAATTTCGCTTATCGCATCCGGAGGGACATCACAATGAATGTCAGGCGATCAGGCCGCGAAAGATGCGGCGTTTTCATCGTCGTGCTCTTGCTCAGTCCCCTGCTTGTGGCCGCAACAACTCCGAAGATATCTTCCGAAACTGAGAGCGTGTTTTCCAAGCTCCAGGTGAACCCGCAGGTCAGGCTGGGATTGGAATTCATAAAAAATGATGATGCCAATACTGTGGCTGAGCAGAAAATAATTGTGGCGATTCCTGCTCCGCCGTTCAAGGAGAAGATTCGCGCTGAGTACTACATGAAGCGCTTGCAGGCTCTGGGCCTGAAAGATGTCAAGATGGACAGCGAAGGAAACGTCTATGGCATCCGTCCCGGAAACGGCAAAGGTCCCAGGATTTTTGTGGAAGCGCACATGGATACGGTTTTTCCGGAAGGGACCAATACCAAGCCGGTCGAAAGAGACGGCAAGATATTCGCTCCCGGAATCTCCGATAACACGCGCGGCCTGACCGCCATGCTGTCGGTGATCAGGGCTTTCAATACCAGCGGCATCAGGACGGTAGGCGATGTCATCTTTTGCGGAACGGTCGGCGAAGAAGGACTTGGCGACCTGCGCGGCATGAAGGCGTTTTTCCGCGATCACAGGGACATCGCTGCGTCGGTCGATATCGATGGCGCGCGGGTACAGGAGATCGTCTATCTAGGGACCGGCAGTCACCGTTATGAAATACATTTCCAGGGACCCGGGGGACACAGTTTTGCAGCTTTCGGGCGCCCCAGCGCCATCCATGCCATGGGCCGCGCTATTGCCAAGATTGCCGATGTGCGAACCCCAAGCGACCCGAAGACGACTTTTACGGTAGGCACGGTGAACGGTGGCACCTCGGTGAATGCCATCGCCGCCGACGCGACCATGCTGCTTGACATGCGCTCCAACAGCCAGGAAGAACTGCTGAAGATGGAACGCCAGATCATGCCGCTGTTGCAGAAGGCGGCGGATGAAGAGAATGCGCACTGGAATAGCAATATAAAAATCACGGTTGCGACGAAGCTGGTTGGCGACCGTCCTGCCGGCAGCCAATCCCCGGACGCAACCATAGTTCAAGCCGCCTGGATGGCTACCCGGGTCATTGGGCAAGAGCCGGAACTGATGACAGCCAGCAGCACCAACGCCAACCTGCCGATCAGCATCGGAGTGCCGGCTGTGACCCTTCCCTCCGGCGGCGAGGAAGGTTTCATCCACGCTCCCGGCGAGTGGTGGGACCCTACGAACGCCTATCTCGGGCCACAAAGGATTTTCGTCATGATCCTGGGTCTCGCGGGTATGGACGGCGTAACACAGCCTCTTGCCCAGCCCCGGTGAGGTTGGGTATTGGTGGAAAGCCCCTTCCGGGGCTGTTCATGGTAGCGATTGACGGGGATGCTGGATTTATTGACAGAATCGGGCCAGGGGTTATCTCCGCTCCAGCGGCCATAGAAACGGCAGCTTCGCCAATCGCTCTCCGTTAGACGACACGCCAGATCGTATCCAGCACGGACGGGTGGCCCAGAGTTGGCGCTGTTCCAACTCTGGGGATTTTGTGAATTGAGCATTGTCTTCCATCCCACATTTGCCAACCGCGGGCAAATGTGGGCGAGGATGCTGGATTTATTGACAGAATCGGAGTTATCTCCGCTCCAGTGGCCATAGAAACGGCAGCTTCGCCCAATCGCTTTCCGTTAGACGACAAAAGTAGAGTTGCCTGATGCGCTGAGTTGCGTCAAGCGTTCTCTGTTCTATGACGACCTTTGGGTTGGAAACCCACTGGGCGGGAACGATGAACACCACAAAACGGGAACCGCTGGCCGAAACTTACGGTAAGGCGATTTCTCACCAATTATCCGTAATCACTTTGCAAAGCCCCATGGTATGGTATTCCGCATATTGTTCAGAGGACAAAACGAGGGCGGGAGCACCCGGGCCTCTGTGGGGTGTGTT
>JBEKQR010000469.1:0-3468 GCA_049519515.1 Candidatus Korobacteraceae bacterium | reverse complement strand
TTGCCGGCCCGAGGCTGCAGGCGTTACCTCCGAGATGTCCGGACTGACCACCTACCTGGTGGGCGCGTTGGTGTATTACGACCACTGGTGGATAGCCACCGCCCTGACTGTGATCAGCCTGGTGCTGCTGGAGCTGAAGGCTATTCTGGAAACACTCGCCAGCCGTACCGCTCCGCATGAGATTCTTACTTTTGGCAAATTCCTGTTTCTCACGGCTGTAGTTCTGCCGGCGCTGCCCAATCGGGAATTTGGCCTCTTTCACATCAACCCTTTCAAAACCTGGCTCGTGGTCGTGGCTGTAAGCACCATCTCGTACGGCAGCTACGTCTTGCAGAAGTTGACGAAGAAACACGGAGGAGTGGTGCTGGCCGCCTTCCTGGGCGGGGCGTACTCATCGACGGTTACCACCGTGGTGATGTCGCGCAGGGCGGCGCGCGAGGAGCATCCGCATCTTTTCGCGGGCAGTATTTTGATTGCCTCGGGGGTGATGTATCTCCGCCTGGTTGTTCTGGTGAGCCTTTTCAACAGTGCTGTGGGAGGAATGTTAGCGCCGGCGTTTCTTGCCCTGGCGGGCTCAGCTATTGCGGTTGGCTGGCTTTGGTCGCGCCGGCCGGATGCGCGCGCTTCAGAGGTGAAGCGGGAATATGAACCGAAGAATCCGCTCGAAATAATGGCGGCCCTTCTCTTCGCTCTCTTGTTTTTGGCGATGCTGGTGGCCACGCAGTTGGCCGTCACCTACTTGGGCAGAGCCGGTGTTAATATTCTCGCCGCCATCATGGGAGTCGCCGACGTAGACCCCTTCATCATGGGGATGACCCAAGCCGCCGGAACGCTCACGCCGCTAAGAGTCGCAGCGACTTCGATCCTGATAGCGGCTGCCAGCAACAACCTGGTGAAAGGAATCTATTCCTATAGTTTGGCGGACCGGAAAACCGGCATCCAAAGCCTGTTGTTTCTGCTCGGCCTTGCCGTGGCCGGGCTTGTGCCGTTGCTGTGGCTCTGACCGTGCTCTTCGCTGCGAGGAATAACGAGATACGAAAACGACGCAGCGAGTCCGCCAAACCGGGCAAAGCCTCTGGCTCGATGGTTTCTACCCGCAGCTCTCACTTTGCCGGAATGAAACCAGATGCCAAATGCCCTCGGGCGTCGAGCTCTCCCGGCGCAGGATGTAGAGATTGCCATCGTCGGCACGAACTTTATAAGAGGCGTCCTGCGGGCCGTACCACTGGTCAAGGACCGCCTCGACCAGGTATTCGCGCCCGCCAAGCCGGAAACGAACCGGCCTTTCGTCGGCCTTCCGCCCACTATAGCAATCTACTTCCAGCTTCATATCCCTATTCTGGCACAGCGGAGACATGCCCAGGGGGCAAATGCTCTCCAACCAGCTCCTAATCAGGAGCGCAGCTTAGGACGCTTGTCAGCTCAGGCTTGACACCGGAGCAGCTCGGAAGTGAGATAAGTCACAATGCATAAGTTCAGCAGTTACAGAACCCGAGTCGTTATCTGAGTTAAACCTTTATCAGAGGATTCATCCCCTCCGCCGGGGGTGCAGTTATGGATGAAGAATTTGTTACCGCCAAAATCATCGAATTCTATGTCCCGCAGACCTTTCGGAGACAAGTTCTCTCCGTCCCTGCCGAGCAACGTGGAAAGGTTATTCCGTTCCGGACTGGGCAAAGCGGAGATGGAGTTAAGACCTACCTGGGCAGATGGGCGCGACTCGTCTCGGGAGAAACGAGAATGACTGTGCCGCCACATCCTCCGGCATCGCACCTATAACCCGAGCTGTCTGGCATCAACTGCTTCCATCGATGTTTCCATCCGCTGCCGGGGCTCCGGTTGCGCGGCTTGGCTGGCCGTCGGCCGTGGCGATGAGTCCTTTCGGCACCAGCAGGATCAGCGGCAAGATCAGCGCATATACCAAGGTCGTGGCAATCACGCAATACAGGAATCCGTGGGTCGGGCTGCTGTTATAAATCTTTGCTCCCAGAACATCGCCGCCGCGCCCGGAGAGCGCAAGCACGCCCTCGACCAGCATCATCAGAGTTCCTTGCAGACCGGGCGGACAAGACCTTATCGCCAGATCGAAGTACGAAGCGGTGGCAATTCCACCCATCAAACCAATCGGCACCGCCAACAGCAGCGCCAGCTCGCCGGAGTGGATGAAGGCCAGCGGCAGCATCTGCGGCACCGCTATGATGGTTCCCCACCACAGCAATTTGCTGAGCGGAACTTTTTTGCAAAGAACTCCGTACAGCATAAAAGTCGGGATAAACCCGGCGGCAAATATACCGTTGTAGTATGAGTAAACGGCATCTGACGCGTGCAGCTGGTTGCTCAGATAGAACTGCAACGGGGTGGCTGCCCCGGGCGCGAAATTCCACAGGAAGTTGATCAGAACCGCCGGATAGACGGCGCGGTGTTTAACCAGCCGCTTGATGTCCTCGCGGAAATTTGCCCCGATGGCCTGCGGCCTCTCATAAGCATGCCGGAAGACCGCGGCGGGCTTCCACAGGCCGATAGCGGCTATCGACAATGCCAGCGCCGCTGCCAACGCGAACGTCGCTTGCGGCGGAACATGTTCCGATATGTATCCGGAGGCGAACGCCCCCATGATTACCGGGACGGAACTGACGACGTTCCAAAGCGTGCTCAGCCGCCCGCTCATCAGCTTCTCCTGGCCGACCAAGGCCATCAGTCCCTGATAGGCTGCCGAAATAAACCGGGACGACAGCATCACGGCCAGCATTCCGATAAGCAGTCCCCGGTACGAGAGGCGAGACAAAGCCATCCCGATGAACGCGATGGCGGTGAGCGGAGCGAAAATCAGGAAAAAGCCACGGTCCCGCAGGCCGAGCGGGTTCCAGAGATCGCGCGTCAGGCCAAAAATGAAGGCAAAGTACACCGGAATCCCAGTGACCAGCCGGAAGACCGACACCTGGGTTGCGGTTGCGTGCAGCTCATTTTTCAGCATGTACGATGTCTGGATGTCAACCAGATAACCGCCAGGCGTAGCCAGATAGACGAGTAACGTCAGCCACCCGAAGTAGAGGAAGGTCTGGGTGGTTGCTGAGGAGTCGTTTTGGACGGAGGTGCCGATCGGTTCGTCCTTCGTCCAATTGTACCGATTGCGCGGCTTTACTGGTTCGTCAGCGGGTAGCCGCCGGTTTCGCGCGAGTGATAAAATCGAAAGCAGTTGGGCGCTTAACTCAGCGGTAGAGTGCCATCTTCACACGGTGGAAGTCGAAGGTTCGAATCCTTCAGCGCCCACCATATCACCTGAGCGTTCCTTTTGCCGCGAGGTCCTTCGCTTCGCTCAGGATTTCGCCTGCAGGCTCCCGCTTCGCTCACGCCCGCAAAACGGCTCAAGTTCGAATCCTTCAGCGCCCACCATATCTAAGTTTTTACCGCACAGCCACTTACGAGTGGCTGTCGTTTTTGATTGGCCAAAACTCAACCCGATGGCCA
>JBEKQR010000468.1:0-3474 GCA_049519515.1 Candidatus Korobacteraceae bacterium | reverse complement strand
GTCCTTCCCGGCCTTGCCGATCTCTCTATCCAACGTGTCTCCAAACTGACGCCCTCCGCATGGGCCGCCCAGCACTGATAACTGCAAGTCGTCAATCCTGTCGTAGTTAGTCTGACGCATACGGCAGTCCGACGCCAAACTCGCCCTACAGTAGAGGTTTGTTTGAGGGCGTTTTCGCGGCAATTGAAAAAGGCATTCACGTGCACAGCGGTGTCAACGGGAAGACGACCAGGGGAATTCAGATCAATCCGCGTGAATCCTATTTGGCAGCGATGCAAGTCGCGGAGCGAACGAGCTGCCTTGCAGAAGTGAAACTGGCTGATGGGCGCTCGTCGCGCTTTCTCAGCATCTTCAGCAAGTTGTCAAATTAGCCCGATCCGGACACGGGCCAACAAGCTCACGGCGGATGGAGGACATTCGAGATGACAGCCGGATTGTTCAAAACGGGAATGCGGCCAGTATAACGTGCCTTGTCGACGCTGGGGCAGACGTTAACGAGAAGTGAAGGCAGGGAATGACCGCCCTTATGATGCGCAGGAGCCGAGGCCCACCCCGCGCGGCGGAGTTCTAGGCTCGCTTTTTCGGCGGCCAGCCTAAGTGCAGACAGCCATGAAGGGGGTACCAATGGGGATCGCAACAAAGTTTAGCGCTTGGTTGAAGGGGCGGAAAGACGAGAAGGCTACGGAAACCGGCCCGTCACCCGCAGGCGTGGAATTGGCGGATACTCTGGAGAAGTATGTCCGCGCGCAGATGTCCGAGGGCGTGCCCGAGAAGGTGGCCCGCCTACAGGCAAGCAAGCTTCTCGTAGAACCTATGGCTCAGGCCGTTCGCGAGGCATTTACCAACCCATTCGCAGACGACGACACAATAAAGAAGCTAGGACACTTATTGGCGCAAGCTCTTGTTAATTCCGGCATGACGGAACAGGCAGCGCGAGATCAGACTTTGAAGACTGTACGGCTCGGAGCAGCCGATCGGCGAGTTCATCTTGACTTAACACGCGCGGGGGCAGAGCTAGATCAGATTGTGAAAGATGCACGGCGAAGAGTAGCCGATGGGCAGTTGTTTCAAAACCTAACAGCAGCAAAAAACGAAGAAGTGTCTCCGATAGGCACAGCTCTGGCGACGTATGTCCGCGCGCAGATTTCTGAGGGCGTTCCCGAGAAGGCGGCACGTCAACGGTCAATCAAGGTTCTCGCGGATCATATAGCTCTATCCCTTCGCAAAGAGGCTGCTTCACCAAGCGCAGCCGTAGATTGGATAAAGGAGCTATCGCAATTATTGCGACTATTTCTTGTTGATTCCGGCATGACGGAGCAGGTCGCGCAAGATCGGGTCTTGCAGTTTGCGCGGCTGGGGGAAGCCGATCGGCAAATTGTCCAAAGCTTAACAGCAGCGAAAAACAAAGGATTGTCGCCTGCAGACAAAGAAGTAGCGGATCTCTTGGAAACTTATGTCCGCGCGCAAATGTCCGCGGGTGCGTACGAGAACGCCGCGCGTGAACAGGCAAAGATAGTTCTCGCGGCACATATGGCATAGGTTTTAATGCGTGACCCGAAGGGGTGGGCAAAACCACCCCGTTCACGCGGCAATCCAAGTCGATTCGACACCACACAACCAGCTCGACGATCTCTGCGCTTCAAGGGAGGCCATGAAGAAATTGGAGAAGGCTATGGGCAACAGAATGGGCAACGCATAGACTAGGCCGCTCTGCTAAGTGATATAATTTTCATAGCTGATAGACGTAGTCACATTGGTAGAGCAGCCGACTTAATAGCATAATTAAACACTTCGCCGCTTGTAATTTGTTTAGAATCAATAAGAAGCCGACGTAGCTCAGTTGGTAGAGCAGTCGATTCGTAATCGACAGGTCATCGGTTCAAGTCCGATCGTCGGCTCCAGGGTTCCCGGCAAACTGTGGTTGCGTTTGCCCGCGGAATTTGCCTGGTGTTCGAGGCGCTTTTATTTGCCCTGGCGCAGGCATAGGGCCTCGACACGGCATTAAGAGGCACTAACCTTAAGTGGCTTTAGTGCGTTACTCTTACCCGGCAACGAGAGTGCGTGTAGCAGCAACTTTCCCCTTGCGTGCGCTGCCGCACATGACCATAATTTGACTCGTAAGTTGCGGGAAAGCTCTTGTGAATGCATTCGCCAGGGCAGATGTGCTTCGCATCCTGCGTATCAGCTCGCGTCAGTTGAGCGGCTGGCAAAAGGCCGGGCTGATTGCCAGGGGGAATCTCTTTTCCTTTTTCGACCTCCTGCAACTGAGGAAGGTGCGCGACCTGCGGGCCCGCAAGGTTCGTCCGGCGGTGATCCGCCAGTCTCTGCTCGCCATGCGGAAGCAGGTGGCCGGAATGGAAAACCCGCTGCTGGAAGCCGGGGCCTTTTCGGTGGGCTCGCGCGTGGTGTTCCGCCACGAGGGCCGGGCCCTGGACCCGATCGCCGGGCAGTTCTACATGCAGTTTGAGGCGGCTGGCAAGGTGCTGCCGGCGCGCAGCGTGAGGCCGATCTCGGTGGTGCAGACCGCGGCCGAGTACTTTGCCCGCGGGCTTGTCCTGGAAGAAGACCCTAAGAGCCTGGACAAGGCCATGGAGGCTTATCAGACCGTCCTGGAACTCGACCCGGACTATGCCCCCGCGCACATCAACCTGGGCACCGTCTATTACAACCAGGAAGATTTCACCCGGGCCGAGTACCACTACCGCAAAGCCATCGACTGCGATCAGCGCTACGCGCTAGCCTGGTTTGACCTGGGCAATGTTCTGGACGAGACCGGCCGGGTCGCTGAGGCGATCAAGGCCTATCAGACTGCCATCCGCCTGGCCCCCACCTACGCCGACGCCCACTACAATCTTGCCCTGGCCTTCGAAAGGAGCCGCGAACCGCGCAAGGCGCTGGCCCGCTGGCGGCATTACCTAAAGCTTGATTCGCAGAGCCCCTGGGCGGTGCATGCGCGCAACCAGGTCAAGCGTATTCTCAAATCGGATAAGCTTAAGCTCGTCTACCGCGGCTGACCTTCCTAATCCCGCCAAGGAGCAAATTCCAGCTCCTGAGCCGGACCGGTTCGGTGATATAACAATGGCTGTTTTATTCCAAATAGCGGGCAATGTGACTGGCGGCCTGCCAGGAAGTCGCCTCGATTAGCACTTTCCGGACCCCGCCCAGCCTCAGGTGGACATGACAGAAAGCTGTTCCCGCTTGCCTGGGCTGCCCGCTATACTTTGTAAACAAACGGGTACTTCCAAATGATCGTGATGAAATTCGGCGGCACCTCGGTTATGGATGCGGCCGCCATACAACGTGCGTGCGGCATTGTGCAGGAGCGTGTAGAGAGCAGGCCCCTGGTCGTGGTCAGCGCCATGGCCAAAGTCACCGACCAGCTTCTGGCCATGGGGCGGGCAGCCGGAAGCGGCAACCGCGAGCGCGGCCTCGAGCTTTCGCAAGGGCTGCGGGAGCGGCATTACGACACCGCCC
>JBEKQR010000467.1:0-3499 GCA_049519515.1 Candidatus Korobacteraceae bacterium | reverse complement strand
CAAGGGCGCAGCTTCAGCCGCGCCATCGCTTCTTCCTCCCGCAGGGGAGGAAGCGAGAATAGCCCAGGGTGAACCCTGAGCAGAGCGAAGGGGGAACCCTGGGTTAGCTGGGGAGCCAAATTCAAGCCCCGTAGGGCCGGCCGATCAATCTTCAATCTGCAATCTGAAATCTGAAATCTTCAATCCGCAATCTTCAATCTCCCGGCCGGGCTGCCACTTCGTTTAAGATTGAGCGCATGGACCCGGCTACTCATACTCAATTCATTCG
The DNA here is from genome assembly GCA_049519515.1 of Candidatus Korobacteraceae bacterium. Taxonomy (GTDB): domain Bacteria; phylum Acidobacteriota; class Terriglobia; order Terriglobales; family Acidobacteriaceae; genus CAWBRT01. Next base: position 3,231 of record JBEKQR010000467.1, on the reverse strand, counting down.
CCCGCAGGCGTTACGCCAGGGCGACATGGTGGGCGTCATCGCCCCGTGCAGCCCGGTCGAGCGCGAGGCGCTGGAAGCCGGCTGCGCGCGTTTGCGCGAGCTGGGCTACCGGCCTCTCTACCTGCCGTCGATCCTCGAAAGCGACCTCTACTTCGCCGGCAGCATCGAGCGGCGCGCCGGCGAGTTGCACCAGATGTTCGCCCGTCCCGAAGTTCGCGCCATCGTTTGCGCGCGCGGCGGCTATGGGTGCAACTACCTGCTCCCCCATCTCGACGCCGATCTGGTTCGCGCCCATCCCAAAATCTTTGTCGGCTATAGCGACCTGACCTGGTTACTGAGCTGGCTTAACCGCCTGGGTCACGTCGCATTTCACGGGCCGATGGCGGCCAGAGGCTTCGCCAAAGAGGACGGCGTGCATCTGGATTCCTGGCGCGCGGTTCTGGGCGGAGAACCCTGCTCGCTTGGCTTCGGTGCCGAGTCTCCGGTCAAGCCGCTGGTCGAAGGCAGCGCTTCGGGAATCCTCTCCGGAGGATGTCTCTCGATTCTCACCGCCTCGCTGGGCACGCCTTACGAGCTGGAGACCGCCGGGCGCGTTCTTTTCCTGGAAGATGTCGCCGCCAAGCCCTACCAGATCGACCGCATGCTGATGCAGTTGAAAATGGCGGGCAAGCTGGCAGGCGTTCGCGCCATCATCTTTGGCGAAATGCTCGATTGCGTTCAGCCCGGCGGCCAGGACTATTCGCTGCAGGAGATCGTAGCGCGCATCGTCGAGGACCTCGGCGTTCCGGTGGCTTACGGCCTCTCCTCCGGCCACGTGGCGCGCCAGAACGTGACCTTGCCGTTCGGAGTTCCGGTGGAATTGAGCGTGGGCCAGCAGACAGTCGAGCTGCACCTGGAAAGCGCCGCCATTCCCGTCGAAAAGCAGGGCGCTCGCACCTCCCTGCCGGCTAGCCCGGGGCGGCCATGAAGGCGGGTCACATCCATCTGATCGGAATCTGCGGCACCGCCATGGCGTCGCTCGCCGGCATGCTCAAGCAGCGCGGTTTCCAGGTCACCGGGTCGGACGCCGCTGCTTACCCGCCCATGTCGGATTTTCTTGCCGGCCTGGGGATCGTGGTCCGCCAGCCCTTTGCGGAGGCGAATCTGCAGCCGCATCCCGACCTGGTGGTGGTGGGCAATGCCCTCTCGCGCGGCAACCCGGAAGTCGAGTACATGCTCGACCATCGCCTGCCATTCACCTCGATGGCCGCGCTCATTCACCAGGAGTTTCTGCGCGGCAGGGAAGTGCTGGCCGTGGCCGGCACCCACGGCAAGACGACGACCACCTCCATGCTGTCATGGATCTTCCACGTGGCCGGACGCGAGCCCTCGTTTCTGATCGGCGGCATCGCGGAGAATTTTGCTTCCAGCTTCGCCGTGACCGGTGGCCGCGAGTTCATTCTGGAGGCCGACGAATACGACACGGCTTTCTTCGACAAGGGCCCGAAGTTCATGCACTACTTTCCCGACGGCCTCATCCTGACCTCGGTCGAGTTCGACCACGCGGACATTTATCGCGGCCTGGAGGAGGTGAAGACGGCCTTCAAGCGGCTGGTGAACCTGGTGCCGCGGCGGGGGCGCATCATCGCCTGGGACGGAGCAACCACCCCGGCAAGCGCAAAGGCAGCGCCTGCCGGGGGCCCCGGTTCTTCCAATCCGCCAGTCGTAGATACGACGCCGGCCTACGGGATTTCCGGCTCCGGCGAAAACGTAAGCGAGTGCGTGAGCCGGGCGTTCTGTGCCGTCGAGCGCTACGGATTTGCCGCGGGTTCCCACTGGCGCATCCACGACGTGCGCTACGAACCGGCGTGCACGTTCTGGCAAGTGGAGCGCCAGGCGAAGCCGTGGGCGGAGTTCCAGTTCGCCCTGGCGGGCGAGTACAACGTGCTGAACGCTACTGTGGCAGCCGCCATGGCCGCCGGCTACGGCATCAGCGCGGACAAGATCGGGGAGGCGCTGCGCAGCTTTCGCAGCGTCAAGCGCCGGCTGGAGATCAAGTGCGAGATCGCCGGGATCACCATCATCGATGATTTTGCCCACCATCCCACGGCCATCGCCGCCAGCTTGCAGGCGCTACGCGGGCGTTTCGCCGGACGCCGCCTCTGGGCGGTGCTCGAGCCGCGCTCCAATACCCTGCGCCGCAACGTCTTTCAGCGGGAGTTGGTGGAGAGCCTCGCCCACGCGGACGAGGTGGTGCTGGCGTCGGTATTCTTTAAACCAACCGACGCCCTGCGGCCCGAGGAGCGGCTGAACGTCGAGCAAGTGGTCGCCGACCTGCGCAAGCGCGCCATTTCTGCGCGCCAGTTGGCGACTGTCGAAGAGATCGTGGCCGAAATCGCACCCGCCCTTCGCCCCGGAGACGTGGTGGCCATCCTTTCCAACGGCGGCTTCGGCGGAATCTATGACAAACTGCCGGCCCGGTTGCGGGAGGTGCATGCGGGATCGTAGCGCCGGCGCCCTCGCCGGCGGGTCACGTTTTTCCTCTACCGATATGCGCTTCGCAGCTCGCCGCCGGTGGCGGCGGCGCTACTACTCAGGCGAAGCCGTTGAGCTTGGCTGTTCGGCCCCGGTGCGGAGAATCTCCCGCGCCTCCTCCAATTGTTTGCGCACCAGGATAGCGGCCATCACCAGGACCATGAGGGCCACCGCCATCAGCAGCAGCGCGCCGTAGTACTGTCGCGGATGCAGCAGCGCCCGCACGAAGTGGCGGCCGTAGCGCGAAGCGATGACCGCGATGGCGGAGTAGCGTGCCACCCGGCACAGGGTCACAACCACCAGGAACTTGCGCGTCGGGTATTTCAGCACGCCTGCGGCGGCAAAGATCGCGGACGTGGGAGAGGGAATGGGCACAGCCGTGGAGAGGGCCAGCGCGCCGGTGCCCCAGCGCTCGAACAGGGCCAGCAGCTTTGTCACCCGGCGCGCGCCGAACTTCGCTCGCAGGTAGTCTGCCCCGGCGCGGCGGGCCATGCGGAAGGTAATGTAAGCGCCCAGGATCGAGCCGGCTGAGGCCATGGCCGCGTAGTAGTACCAGGGCTCGCTAGGACGGGCCGCGAGAATGGCCGTCAGGATGTCGGTGCCGCCGAAGGTCGGGAAGGGAGAGCTGTCCAGCACGGCCAGCGCGAACAGGCCCACCCCGCCCAGATGCCGCAGGACGGACATGTAGCTGGTTGCTCGCCGGGTCGCATGCTGCAC
>JBEKQR010000466.1:0-3505 GCA_049519515.1 Candidatus Korobacteraceae bacterium | reverse complement strand
GGGAAAGCTAGTGGAAACTTGTCGAGCCCCGTAGGGGCGATGCAGGGGTTCTCACACACACTCTTTAGCCCCTGAGGAAATACGCCTTATTCCTCAGGAATGTTTTTGAAACAAGCTCTACTGATTTTGAGGCCTGGCAAACCATAGACTACGAGCGCGTCTTATTTTCTAAGTGCCCGTGCCCACTCGTCACGAATCAGCTGAGGGCTCAAACGTCAAAGCATCTGGCTCGGCCAGATGCTCATTCGCTTGCCTGTTTTTAGCGTTTGCCCTCGCCTGTATGGCCGCGCCCATCACGCACTTCATTCCCTTTGAAATTGGCCATATTATTGGCATGCTTTGACGACTGGGCTTTTTCGCCACGTTGTGGCGTTGCGCCTTTATAGCCGTGTTCAGGATGAAAACTGTTATTCACGTTGCCACGGAAGTTATCGCCGCCATGAAACCACGGACCGGCACCGATGAAGACTCCGCCGGTAAACCATTCCGGACCGTAGTAACCGGAGGGAGCACAGCCATAAGGAGAGGCGTCATAGTACCCATAAGGGCATTCAGGGGCGATTCCGATGTTAATGCTGACCCCAGCCTCTACTTTGGGAGCGGTCACCGTGAAGCAGATTGCAACGACACCGGCTAGCGCAAGATATTTAAGTCTGTTCATTAGTTTTCCTCGTTATCGTATAAGTAGTAGTCCACTGCCTTTACGAGGATCGTCCAGTGACGAAACCATGTCTGTATTGTTTTGCACACAAATGCAATTCCTTTAAGAAACCTTTCCAGACAGCGACTCGACGCCTGCGGTCAACCTCATCGCCTAGGCTCCCCAGAACATGACCAGCAAAGCCCCGGCTATCTCCCTGCCCCACCCGCGCGTGCGCCGATATGAGGTCAGCAGCCGGGTGAATCTGGTAGAGAATGACGACCTGGCTTTGTGCGGAGCGGCCAATACTCGCAATGGGTTGGTCTGAGGAGCTGTGTGAACGGGAACGGAGTGGTAATCCTGACTTTTGGGGTTGGGATTTACGTTAGGGCTTACGTTGAGGACGCATCCTGACCCTCGGAGCAGGTTCGCCATCGTGGTGTCGAGGCCAATGGCGATTATCTACAACGTGATAATGCCAGCAATCTATTTCTGCCAAACATTCATGAGTACCTCAACGTGTTTCACGGTCTGCTCCGAGGAATCGACTGCAACGAGCGACAGATTCGGGATCCGAACTGATCTCCCGCCAAGTGATCAACTGTGAACAGACCCGACGCCGCCGACAATGCATTAATCGTTGTGTCGGGCCTCCAAAATGGAAACCGTGGGCGTACCGCCGACCACTCGGAGACCCAAACGGAAACCCTAAATGAGACGAATTGGCTGGCTACGGCCACTGTTGTTGTTTGCTTTCTGTGGATTGACGCTGGCGCACGCGGACATCGCTCTGCTCCTGGAAGAGCCGTTCGGGGGATTCGGAACTGTATACCCGACCGGCCATGCGGCAATTTACCTGGCACGCGTCTGCGCGAGCTCTCCTGCTGTCTTGCGCCGCTGCGAACCGGGCGAAGCGGGCGTGGTAATCAGCCGCTATCACAGGATCGCCGGATATGACTGGCTCGCAATCCCTCTGATTCCATATCTCTACGCCGTCGATAAGCCTGAGCAGGTTCCGCCGTCTGCCGACACCAAGTCCGTCGCTGCGCTCAGGGATGCGTATCGAAGAAAATATCTGGAGCAGGTTGCCCCTGACGGTCCGGACGGGAAAACACCGGAAGGCGAATGGGTTCAACTGGTTGGCTCCTCGTATGATCGGAAGATCTACGGCTTTTTGCTGGAGACGAGCGCGGAGCAGGACGATGATTTCATCCGCGAGTTTAATCGAAGAAGAAACAAAAGCCACTTCAATCTTTTCTTCCACAACTGCGCCGATTTCACGCGGGTTGTGCTGGACTTCTACTATCGGGGCGCGGTGCACCGCAGTTTTACAGCGGACGCGGGCATGACTACCCCCAAGCAGGCTGCCCGGTCGATTGTGCGCTATAGCCGTCATAATCCGGACCTGCTGTTTTCAACCTTCGTAATTCCGCAGGTTCCAGGCAGCATCCATCGCAGCAAACCGGCGAGAGGCATACTGGAGGGCTTTATCAGGACGAAGAAGTATTCTGTGCCCGCGGCTGTATTAAGCCCTATTGTGGTCGGCGGCCTGGCGGTTGTCTATTTAGGAGAACGGCGTTCTCCTCCCGGACGCAATGCTCCTATTCTTGACGTGGCACACCGCCCCGAGGCGCCGTTGTTCGCCGAAGAATTGGAAAAGGTGCAAGAGCAGATGAGAGACGCTCGGTTGAAATACTCCAGCGCCCGGAGACTTATGCCGATTCTCTCCGCGCCTGGACAATAATTCGACTACAGTATGGACAATTTCCATTCGTCTGTGTCGTTGGCTATGCGGCATGCTTGTCTTCCACGTATGGATGCGATGCTTGATCGTGCGCCACATGCACTCTGATGGCGTGCCCGCCTGAGTAGACCATCCAAGTGTCCGGATAATATCCTTCACGTCTAGGCAGCGGATTCCTCACTCTATATAAACTCGCTTTCGGCGGCTGTCTGATATTGCTCATTCTGTGTGGCCCACAGGCGTGAAAACTAATGGCGTTGGTGGATGACTCGCGGAGAAAGCCGACTATATAGATGTTGGCGGCGTGAGTTAACTATGGGCATGTGCGGCTGATCTAGCACTGTCCAAGGGTCCGGCTGCCGGCTGGCCTGCCATCCAGAGCTGCTGCTCCATCCAGTCGTGACCATTTAGGATGCAGCACAGTACCGGCCGGATAACAGCCCCCGTTACGCACCTTATCGACCGCGGAGAACACCTCCTTCTATACAGATAACGAATTCTTTTAAACTGTGCAATTGTATACATACGGCGATCTTGCCGGGTCGTAGCATTGTGTTACGACCGGAACCCGGGCGAAGCGCTCTTTTCTCACACAGACGATCAAGTTGTAATCTCTAAGGGATCAACGGGCCGCACTTAGCAACGGAGGAGCGCCTCTATACTCGACGACGTTCTAAAGGCAGACGACGGAGGAACAAGTATGTTTCACTTAATCGGGTATATTCTGATTGGGCTAATCGCAGGAGTTATCGCGAAAACGGTAATGCATGAGCACATAACGATTTTCTGGACAATCGTGCTCGGCATCATCGGATCGATCATCGGCGGCGCTGTTACCCACATGTTTTCACGCCCGACAAACCAACGATATCATCGTGCCGGCCTCATATTTTCCACACTGGGCGCGATCCTGGTTCTCTTCATTTGCTATAAGCTGAAGATTCATTTTCCCAGCGTTGTAATCCGATAGGACAGTCACGTCTCGGGCTACATGGTAACGCTGCCGTCGCAGCCAAGCGCCTGTTATCCGAACACAAGGCTAGGCGAGAAGCTGTTTAATGAATCTTCTCTGACAGTGCGGCGAAACCCTCAGAAACGAGCGGCGAGTAATCACGAAAGGC
>JBEKQR010000465.1:0-3513 GCA_049519515.1 Candidatus Korobacteraceae bacterium | reverse complement strand
ATTGGCTCGGTGCTCTTCGGCAGCGGCTACGTGCTGCTGGCATTTCTGCGCGCCGAATTCGTCGAACGCCGCGGCTGGCTCACCCCGCAGCAATTGCTGGATTCGGTTGCGGTAGGACAAATCACGCCCGGACCGGTCTTCAGCACGGCCACTTTCATCGGCTACATCCTGCACGGCGCCAGCGGGGCCGCGGTCGCCACCGCGGGAATATTTCTGCCGGCGTTTGTCCTTGTCGCCATCAGCGCTCCGCTGATCCCGCGCCTGCGGCGTTCGGCGCTGGCCGGAGCGGTACTGGATGGAATCAACGTCGGCTCGCTGGCGCTGATGGCGGTGGTAACCGTGCAACTTGCCCAGGCCGCGCTGGTCGATTGGCTGAGCGTCGCCATCGCCGTCTTCAGCGCCCTGCTGCTGTTTCGCTGGCGAGTGAATTCAGTGTGGCTGATCGCCGGCGCCGCGCTGCTGGGAATCGTTGTTTACCCGCATCTGCACTGAAGCCATTTAAGCCCATTTAAGATTTCAGATTTGGTGATTTCAGATTGAAAGGCGGCAGCAGGCGCCCGACATCTGCGCGCCTTTTGCAGATGTGGGATTCTAACTTAGCCACATCTGCCAAAATCAGGCAGATGTGGGGCACACGGCTCCGCCGCTGGAATAAAACCGCCTTCCATAAGTTCTTATCGCTGGCAGGGAAAAATCCGGAGTACACGGTCTGCAGGTTTGTTCCTGCCCGTGCCCGAGGGCGGTGCTCTGGTTGGAAGTGGCTGATATTGTGCGTCTTGCGGCGGCGGGGGCAGGCATCTAAGAAGTGGCAATCGATCCAAAATGTGATATAGCTCACAGGCTACGGTGACAATTAGCAGTTGACCTTGTGCCGCTCCGGATTGACAATAGACATGGACATTTGAAAATGATTTTCAAATTCACAAGCCAAGCCGCCACCGGCCGGAATCCGTCCGCGCTGGCGCGCCTGCAACGCCGCCTGGCGCCGCGCCCCGGCAAGGCCACCGGCATGGATATCGCGCCGGGCGCGACGAAACTGATGCAGCTTAGCAAGCTATCTCTCGGCCAGCGCGCGGTGATCGACGAAATCATGCTGACCGGCTCCGCCCTGGAGCAAGTCATGTTGTTCGGTTTCATACCCGGCGTCGAGGTCGTCGCCGGGCATGCCGGTCCGGGGGGCGATCCCCGGGTTTACCGCGTGGACGGCACCGAAGTCGCCGTCCGTCGCGAAACCGCCCGCCACGTCCTGGTGCGGCCGCTGACTGTCACCCCAGCAAGCGCAAAAGCGGCGCTTGCCGGGGACCCCGACGGGGAGCAAGCCTGATGTCCTCGCGAGAGTGCTGCGGCCCCTCCATCGGGACAATCCTAGAGCCAGCCATTGAGAAGAAAGCCATCCGCACCGTAGCGGTCGTCGGCCCTCCCAACTGCGGCAAGACCACCGTCTTCAACCAGCTTACCGGCCTCAACCGCAAGGTGGCGAATTTCCCCGGAGTGACGGTCGAGCACTTTACCGGGTACATCACCTTACCGAACGGCGAGCGGGTGGCGCTGATCGATCTTCCCGGCATCTACAGCATGAACGCCAAGTCGGAAGACGAGCGGGTGACCATCGATGCGCTGCGTGGCCGCATAGAGGGCATGGAGGCTCTTGACGCCATTCTGCTGGTGCTGGACTCGACCAACCTCGGCCGCCACCTGGCGCTGGCCGCGCCGGTCATCAGCCTCGGCCTGCCGACGCTGGTTCTGCTCAATATGGCCGACTCGCTGCGCGCCCGCCAAGGCTCCATCGATGTGCTTTCGCTGGCGCAGCAGTTGGGCACTCCGGTAGCGCTGGTCAGCGCCGCCAGCGGAGAAGGCCTGGAGGCGGTCGAACGCTTCGTCAACTCCACCATGCCGCAGCCGCAACCGGCCAAATTGCCGGTTCTGCAGGACGTTCGCACGTGCCGCGAGTGGGCCGAACGCGTCAATTTGCAGTCCAATTACCAGAAGCCATTGCCGGCGCTGTGGACCCGCCGCCTGGACGCTATTTTCCTGGACCAGCTTTGGGGACCGCTGACCTTTTTGGTAGTGGTGGTGGCCGTCTTCCAGATCATCTTCTCCGCCGGCCAGCCGCTTTCGAAGGTGCTGCAGGAGGCGCTGGACGGGCTGGGCAACGCGGCTGCGCACTATCTGCCCTACGCCCTGGCGCGTTCGCTGCTGATCGATGGCGCCTGGAAGGGCGTCTCCGCGGTGCTGGTCTTCCTGCCGCAGATCCTGCTGCTGTTCCTGCTGGTGGGCGTGCTGGAGGATTCGGGATACCTGGCGCGCGCCGCGGTGATTGCCGACCGCACCATGTCGCGCTTCGGACTCAACGGCAAGGCCTTCATCCCCTTGCTTTCGGCTTACGCCTGCGCGGTTCCGGCCATCATGGCCACGCGCACCATCGAGAACAAGCGCGACCGCATCGCCACAATAATGATCGCGCCCTTCATGACCTGCTCGGCCCGCCTGCCCGTTTACACGATGGTGATTGCCGCCTTCGTGCCCAACCGGCGCCTGCTCGGGGTGTTCTTCAGTTCGCGGGCGCTGGCCATGCTGGCGCTTTACGTAATCGGCTTTCTGGCGGCGCTGTTCACGGCGCGGGTGCTCAAGTCGTCGGTGCTGAAGAGCAAGGGCGTGCCATTCCTGCTGGAGCTGCCGTCATATCGCTGGCCGACGCTGCGCTCGCTGGGACTGCGTCTCTATGACCGGGCCAAGGCCTTCGTCTGGCGCGCCGGGACGGTTATTCTGGCGGTTTCGCTGCTGCTGGCCATTCTTACCAACCTGCCCACGCACCAGGGACAGCCGCCGGCCATAGCTGACAGCGTCGCCGGGCGCCTGGGCCATACCCTGGAACCAGTCATTGCTCCGCTGGGGTTCAACTGGAAGATCGGTGTCGGCCTGCTGACTTCGGTGGCGGCGCGCGAGGTCATCGTCGGCACCCTGGGCACGCTCTACGGCATCGATCCGGGACAGCACGCGCAGACGCTGCAAGAGGCCTTGCGCGGCGATCTCACCATGGGCGGCGCGGCGGCGTTGCTCATCTTCTTCGCCTTCGCCATGCAATGCACCTCGACGCTGGCCGTGGTGCGCCGCGAGACCAATAGCTGGAAATGGCCGATAGCGCAGTTCGCCTACATGACCACGCTCGCCTACTTCGGCGCCCTGATCGCCAAATACGCCGTCGATGCGCTGGTCCGCTAAGGCAATTCCCTAGCTGTAACCACCTGCATTTCCCCTATCGGAATGCCGGCTTTTGGCGATCACAATACACCACCAAAAGCTGTTGACCAAATAGCAATTCTGTCCTAAGTTGTTTCTACTCAGCCGGTCTGTTGTTTGCGATCACGCCAATGGTATTGGCAATACGCGGCTGAAGAGCGCCAGTTGGCACGAGGTCCCAACTGCGGACGTCTTTCTGCCTTGCCAAAGGTGACAAAGCAGATAATTTAGACGGAACTCACCTGGTTGCGCAGGGTTTTCAAATCAGGGTGG
>JBEKQR010000464.1:0-3518 GCA_049519515.1 Candidatus Korobacteraceae bacterium | reverse complement strand
GATCCCGGCAAGCTGCGAATCGCCCTCGTGCTTAAACCCCAGACCGGAGTGCCAATACATCCTGAGTGCCGAACGGCGGCTATGGAAGCTGGAAAGCTATGCGAGACACTGGGCCACCAGGTGGAGGAGGTCCAGTTTCCGTCTGATTTTGCAGACCTAGAAAAAAGCCGACTGACGATTGTTCGGGTCTCTCTGGCCCGCGTGTTGGAGGATCGAGCTCGGGTCCTAGGGCGGTTGTTGTCCGAGAAGGACGTGGAACCAGTGGCATGGGATTTTTATCAGATGGGCTTGCGTATAAGTAGCGTAGATTACTCACGGGCCATCGTGGCCCTCCATCAGACAGGTCTCCAGATGGCTAAATTTCAAGAGAACTATGACGTAATCCTCAGCCCTGTTTTGGCGAAACCACCTGTGCTAGTGGGGGCGCTGAGTAATTCCCGTTCCGATGTGGAGGCTGTTTATAAAGAACGTGCTGAGTTCATGCCATTTACCGGAATCTATAACATGACTGGGCAGCCATCGATGTCTGTGCCGTTGTACTGGACTAAGGACGGATTGCCGATAGGCTTGATGTTCTCCGCTCGGTTCGGAGATGAAGCGGTGTTATTCCGCTTGGCGGCGCAGCTTGAAAAAGTCCGCCCATGGGCGAGCCGCCTACCGCCGACTGCCGGGTGAACCGCCCGGTCCTACAGTTTTTCGTCTTAGGGAAGCTCTCATCAAGGGGGCCGTTGTGCAGCCGCGTGTGTAAGTTCGCGGTTGGCATAGCGGCTTTTGTGATTCCGGGGTTCGCTGCGTTCTGACGCGACGCGGTGTTGGCGTCCAGCGACACAGCACAACCGGGCGCCGCACTCTGTAGTTACAGTCCAAGTGACAATGGATTGCGAAGGCCTCTGCTGAACGCAAGCTGCTGAAGATCACATAAAGATGTCCATGCCTACAGATACACGGCTTCGAATTCGACCAGACTGGGCACTCGATAAGGCTTGTGCTGGTGTTACATCGGGAGGATAAGCATCGGTTCAAATGCGCCACCGGCAAGTTTGGCTGACGAAACATTACCTCCGCTTTAGCGCTCCAGAGTGCGAATACTGCACGTGATCCAGCAGCTCTGAAATCAATCCTAAGATTTAGCGCTTGATGTTAATTCGGCCATTGCAATGCCATATTCCCCTTTTATCGTGTACAAGAGATAGATTCTTTCTCCCTCGCGGTAGATGGCAGGGTCTCTTAGTTCCCGGACGTGGTCCGCCGTCATCCCGACCTGCGACGGGGCCAGTGGCAAGTTAGAACCTTCATATTCGGTTTCCGGAAAAAGCACGCTCACCGGTTTACTGGCTTTCCATTGCTCCCAATCGGCTGTCAACTCCACCTTCGACATCATGATATGTTCCGGCGTATCGCCGATACGGGAATAAAACACGGCCAACACGTCACCATCAAGTATTACGGCGATGTGGCGAAGTTTCTTAAACTCAGGATCATCATCGAATGGGCTGTGGGCCGCTGTCTGGAAAGTTATGCCGTCGACGGAACGATACAGCGGCCTGCCGCCTCTCGCCATAGCGTAATAATATCCTTTCCATTTCCAGACCCGGAGATACCAGGAACGATCGCGGGATCCCCTTGGCTTGCAGATCATGTCAGGTAGTAGTTGGAAATCGAGCCCGTCTCTCGAGATTGCGACAAACGAGTCCTGAACGCTATCGTCAGCGATTGCACGGTAGCGGGGATCAGTATGATGGTAGATCGTGCCCCCAGTCGGGGCATGAACGTAGAGTCTGATTTCCCGTCTGCTTTCATCGATGACGGCATCCGGCGAGGCAATATGCTCAGGATTCCAATTCATTGCCTTCACGGGTAGTACGCCGGGAGCATGTATCCTCCAAGGCCCGTGTAAATCGTCGGCATAGGCCAAGCGAATGTACTTTCCTTCGTGGTGGGCAAAATAAAGATAATAGTCCCCTAGCCTACGCTCTACCCAATCGGGAACCTTAATTAATGACGGACCGTTGATATTCTCGTGACTATTGCCCATCATGGAAGAAGTAATGATTGGATTTTCCGCAAATCTGATGGCTTTGTACTCCGTCGACATCAATGGCCTCCTGTAGGTTTTGCAGGTTTTCAATTGATTCTTGCGGCAAAACGTATTAGCGCTCTCCCCCTCTACTGACTTCGTGGTTGGTCGTCGCTGGCATCATACATCTCTCCACATGTCTTCAGAATAGGAATGCGCCTAAGAGGACGCTCCGCGACTTTTGCCCACGCACGATCTGATGTATTTTTTAACCCGCGCTGGAAGGGCCGTGCGGCTCTGAGCAGGTGGCCGGCTATCCGGAAGTAATCGCGGGCCAGGGTCTCACAAAAACGGCACCTTTTGTCCGCAGACCCGAAGCCGTGTTGCGGAATTGAAGGAATGCGATCCGGCGGATCGTCGCTAGCCAGGAATTATCTACGGGGCGCAAGACCAGGTGGTCGGGTGACAGATCGGAAACCGCAATCCCTTTAAAACAATCACTTGCGCGAGAGCGCCAGTCGATCTGAAGCCTGTACACGATTCTGGTTGCGAAATCCTACAAATCCATTAGGCCCAACAACTTAGTTGCTAAATCTTATTGATTCCCAATGCGTATTGGCACCGGGAACGCGGTCACACTTTTGCAAGTTTTCGCTTTGACAGAACAGTTCTCCTGGACTAGTATTCCCTCTACTCTCAGAGTTCATTCGGCTCAAGCGGCCGCTTTTTGGCTGTGGCGAGTGAACTATGCTGCTGATTAGGTAGTTTTTTTCGCGGGTGCAAATCGCAGCCCAGGTAGTGGTGCAGCCGTGCGATCACTTATTCTTTCTGACTGGCTCCTACAGTATTTGGAGAAGGAGTCGGGCGAAGCAATCAAACGCCAGATATATCGCCTATTGCAGGCAGCAATTGTGTCCGGACGGCTTGCCGCAGGCAGCAAACTGCCGTCTTCACGGACGCTGGCGAAGGAGCTCGGGGTCGCCCGCAACACCGTTACCCAGGCTTATGAGCAATTACTGGCCGAGGGCTATGTAGAGTCGTCCGCAGGCAGCGGCACCTATGTTTCCGATACCACCCTTGACCGCATAGTAGGCGTACCATGCTGCCATATCAAACCCATGGAGGAGCAGAGGAGGCATCTGTCTAATCGTGGTGAGCAGCTAATCCGAGTGGCTGGCGTTGGAGAGCATCAATGGGGCGCTTTCATGCCTGGCGTGCCCGATATCTCGGAATTCCCCCTTAAGATCTGGAACCGTATCCAAGGAAGGATTTGGAGCCAATCTCGGCCACGACTGATGACCTATGCGCCAGACGGTGGCTACCGCCCGTTGCGGCGTGCTCTAGCTAGCTACCTTCGGGTATCGCGATCCGTTAACTGCAACCCGGAGCAAGTCATTATCACCACTGGCATTCACCAGTCGATTGATCTGGCAGTCCGCCTGTTGAGTGACCCAAAGGATCGCGTCTGGCTGGAAGAACCGTGCTACTGGGGTACACGTAG
>JBEKQR010000463.1:0-3533 GCA_049519515.1 Candidatus Korobacteraceae bacterium | reverse complement strand
GACGGACAAGCTGGCGCGTCTGCTGGCGCAAGTCCTATGCCTCATGATGGTGGCCGTAATTGCCTTCTACTTTTTCTCGCCCTCATACGTGATTGACTATTCGGCTCACACCGGAGCGTGGAAGGGATTGTCGTTCGAGAAGAACAGCTTTGGCGAATTCATGGGGATAGCCGTAACACTCCTGCTGCTGGTCAGGTTCCGCCACTTCCCCTGGCTGCGGTATGTTTTCCTTGCTGCCGCCGCGGTTCTGCTGGTGCTGTCGCACTCGGCGAGCGCGCTCGCTTGCTGCGTCATGACGATTGCCATCATGCCGCTATGGCGCTGGGTCCGCCTCAACCGCCAGCAGCGCCTGCTGGTGTGCACCGCATCCGTGCTTCTGTTCTGTGCTGGTGTGTACTTCGTTGTGAGCCATAGCGGAACGCTGCTTACGATGCTTGGGCGCGACTCAACCTTCACCGGACGAACGCAATTGTGGGCCGCGGTGTGGCCTGCCATCATGAAGCGCCCCGTTTTGGGATACGGATACGATACCTTCTGGGCCGGCTTGCAAGGCGAAGTGATTAATACCCGAATCACAGCTCAATGGCTGGCCCCGGCGGCGGACAACGGCTATATCGACCTGTGCCTCGGCCTCGGCTTTGTTGGACTATTCGCGTTTCTGTATGTATTCGCGCTCGTCTTGCGGAAGGCAATCCAGTACATCAGGTTCGAGCCCGGGTCTGTCGGCCTGTGGCCGGTCTCGTACTTGTGCTTCTACCTGGCGCACAGCCTCAGCGAGAGCGTCATCTTGAGGACAGGCGGGCTCTCTTCTCTGCTGTTCGCGGTGCTCGTTACTTCCCTGGCAATGAGCCGCCGTAACGCTGTGAGGGCTGATCGAACGGCAGAGGCTTACCAGATGGCGTACGCAGAAAGGCCCATACTGGCCCGCTAGCTTTGCTCAACCTGACCAATCTTTTTTCCAACATGAAACAAATACGAGTTGCGGTATGTATGGCCACCCGTAATCGGCAGGCAGGGCTGACCCGGGCTTTGGCAGGACTGGCCAAGCAGGACCTTGGCGGCTGCGATATCGCTGTGCAAATGAGAGTAATCGTAATCGACAATGACGGCGCGGGGCCGGCGGCCGCGGCTTGCGATGCTCTAAGGCCCGGCTATCCATGTCCACTCGTGTATGCTATCGAGCCGGAACCGGGGATTGTGTTCGCGCGGAATCGCGCCCTTGAGCTGGCAAAAGACGCTGACTTCATCGCCTTCATCGACGACGACGAGGTTCCGGCGGAGAACTGGCTCGCCGAATTGCTCTCCGTGCAACGGCTATACGGGGCCGACGTCGTCTTTGGCGCCGTGCTCAAGTTTTTTCCCGAGCCCGTGCCCAAGTGGGTCAGCGAAGGGAGCTTGTTCCCGGTGCCGCGCAAAAAAACGGGAACAGTGTGTCCATACGGGGCGACGGGCAATGTGCTGTTCTCCACCCGAATCTTGAAAGAGGCGGGATTTCGTTTTAACGAGAGGTTTGCGTTGAGCGGGGGCGAGGATTACGAGTTTTTCCAGCGGGCCAACCAGGCCGGCTACCTGATGGTCTGGGCGGATGAGGCGGTAGTGACTGAATGGATTCCGCGTTCCCGCGCGAAAGCGGCCTGGCTTTTCAAACGGCATTTCCGCTACGGAAGCACCACCATATCCCTCACTACATTTCATTCGGCTGCCGGGCGCGCGCTGGCAGCCATGATCGCGCTGGGCCGGGTGCTTGTCGGCATTACCTGCGCCTTGATGTTCGTTCCATTGGGAAGGCGCTACTCCGTCAAAGGCCTGGTATGGGCCGGCTACGGCCTGGGCTTGCTGTTCGGGCTCAGCGGCAGGCACTTTTCCGAATATCGGACCATCCACACCGTTTGACTTCGGAAGTCAGTTCTTAGTTATGAAAGTTCCGGTTCTGCTATTTCACGATGTCTCTCCTGATGCCGCAGGAAAAGCGCCGGGCATTACGATTGCGCCCGAGCGGTTCCGCGAAATTATCGCCTGGCTCGCGGCTCATGGCTACACCGGCATTTCCGCTCGCGATTGGCTGAATGCGCAAAACCGCAAAGGAACACTTCCCGAAAAACCGATTGTAATCACGTTCGATGATGCCTATGCCAGCATCACGGACTACGCCCTTCCGATATTGCAATCTCACGGGTTCAGGGCCACCGTGTTCGTGGTGAGCGGGCTGATCGGCGGCGCCAGCGAGTGGGACGCGCACACGTGGAGGCCGCTGCCACTGATGGATGCGGAGCAGATTCGCGCCTGGGCGGCATCAGGGATAGAGTTCGGCAGCCATAGCCGCAATCACTGCGACCTGACCACGCTGACCGAGTCCGATCTGCTGCGGGAAACAGCCACATCCCAGGACGAGCTGGCAAGCATTGTCGGCAGCCCTATTATGAGCTTTGCCTATCCCTACGGAAGTCACAATAAAGCCATCCGGCAAATAGTTTCGCAGAAGTACAGCCTCGCATTCACCGTCGTTAAGGGGGTAGTTACACCGGATATCGATCCTATGCTGTGCTGTCGAATAGAGGTGCTGCCGAACTATTCGCCGCTGCGAGTTGGTTTATACCTGCGGTTGGCGTCTTCAGCAAGACTGTTGCGTTCAATACGTCTGGTGCGGCCGCTGCTATTACCCAGATTCAGAACTGTTCAGCGCTAATACAGCATCTTCCCGCAACTATCCCGAAACACTGGAAAAGCCTTGAGACTGATCGAAGCCTGAATAGACCGTTCAGATGAAACGGTCGCGGATAACCGAATGCCTAAAATGCAAACAGCACGCACAAATGAGACGATAGCGGCCGCGCGCCGCCGCAACCGCGAACTCCTTCCCCAGGAAGAATTCCTAGACAGTCTCCATCGGGAAAAGCGGCGCAGCGAGCGCTCCGGACACTCCTTCCTTCTAGCTTTGGTGCATCTCGATGAGCGCCAGCCGAACGGGCAACATGCCCGCTCCGCCAAGACCATCGCTCATTCGGTCTGCTCGGTAATTCGAGAAACCGATACCGCGGGCTGGTACAAGAACGAGAAAAGTTTTGGCGTCATTTTTACCGAATTGCGGCCGACTCTCAAGCGCGTAGCGCAGACCAGCATCGGCCAGAGACTGGAGCAGGCGCTATGCGCGGCGCTTGCCGGCGACGTGGCGGAAGGCATTCGCATTACCTACCATCTGTTTCCGGAAGACGGCGGCGACGCGGGCGCCGGCGATCCGATCTTTCACCGGGAAAACACGCTGGGCGGCAGGCGGCTGGCCCGCATTCTGAAGCGCGGCATGGACGTGGCAGGCAGCATGTTCGCGTTGATTGTGCTGGCGCCCCTGCTGCTGCTCATTACCCTGGCGATAAAGCTCACATCCCGGGGGCCGGCATTGTTCAAGCAGAGGCGGGTAGGCGAAGGTGGCCGGACGTTTATGTTCTATAAGTTCCGTTCCATGCGCCACAACAGCGATCATGGTCTGCACCGGGAATACATCACCCGCATGATCGAAGGACAAAATGTGGCCCAAC
>JBEKQR010000462.1:0-3545 GCA_049519515.1 Candidatus Korobacteraceae bacterium | reverse complement strand
GACGGTATTGTGAGCTTTTCAATCATGCCGCTGCGATTGGTCACGGCGATTGGATTTCTATCGGCTGGTGGTGCATTTCTGGGGATCGTGTATTCGCTATTCGTACGCCTGCTGACGCATGCCTGGGTGCGTGAATGGGTAATGTTGCTCATGGGCATGCTCTTCATGTCAGGCGTGCAGCTTCTCTGTCTCGGAATACTCGGAGAATATATCGGCCGCATCCACACGGAATCGAAACAGCGGCCGCTTTATTTGCTGGATGAGCGGCCGCGTGGTCGCATTAAAGACGAACAAACACGTGAAGCCAGTAAGCACTACAGCTGACGCTGCAGGCAGCGACGGCGAGAGGACAGGATCCCGCGTTGCACGGCTACTGACCTTGCAGTGACACAGAGGTAGGTTGGCTGTAACCAACACTCTTGAACAGGCAAATGGAACAAAGTCCTGTGTTTCTGGTAGACCAAAGCGATCCGCCAGCGGAGCCCGGTGACTCGCACGCACGGAGTTCGGATCACAAGCGGGCAGATTCATACCGCGAAACACTTGGGGATTGGCTGATCCTAGGCCCCACCATTCTAATATCGCTGGCGACTGCGGTCTTTCCACTACTTCGCGCCTTTTACCGCTTCGAGGTGAACTATAACGAGGGCTGGAATCTTTATAATTCGATGATTGCAGTACAACGTCATACACTTTACGGCGAACGATATGGCTGGACAACGGTCAACTATCCGGCCCTCTCGTTCTATCTGGTAGGCCACCTCTCCTCCATGACCCACGACCCTCTGCTGACCGGGCGCATATTGTCACTGATTTCGTTGGTAATCTGCGCTGGCTTCATCGCCCTAATTGTAAGAAAGCTGACCTCGCGAGTACTCCCCGCGCTCTTCGGGGCATCGTTTTGCCTGGCCATATTTTGCACGCAGGCCTCTTCTTTTGTTGGAACCAGCGAACCACATATGCTGGCGCATGTCTTTTTCCTTGGCGGCTTCCTCTTGTATGTTTCCGCTCCGCTTTCCGGCAACGGGTTGCCCGCCACCAGCAGACTCGCAGCAATTGCGTTGCTGTTTGTAATTGGCGGAAACATCAAGCACAATCCTATCGACTTTCCTCTTGCTGTTCTGCTCGATCTTTGCTTCGTTTCTGGTCGGAAAGTCCTGCAATTCATGTTGTTTTCCGCGACGCTTATCGGTATCTCGATTTACGTGAATATCGCGGCTGGCGGGCCTTTTTTCTTGGCACAGCTGCTAAGGCCCCGCTCTTTGGAACTTGGAGTGGACTTCCCATCAGCGATTACGCTGCCGTTTGTGGCCGCACTATTCTGGTCAATTCACATAATTAAGGAACGCGGGAACAGACCTGAGCGCGCCATTTCTTTGTTATTTCTCGTTTCAATCGCTGTCGGATTTGGGTTCGGATTTGGCAGCGGGGTAGCGGTCAATACCTTCTTCAGCAATTTCCTCGCAATCTCGATTGTCATGGGGATATTGCTTGATGTGGCTTGGCGCCGGACGCCTGCACGCTTCACTCGGTTTGGTGTTTGGTGGAAGGCAGGTGTTCCTGTAGTTTTGTGCTCCTGTTTGCTCCTCAGCTTTTTAGTCTCTGGCGATTTCAATATCTCAAGGCGACTTGTGGAAATGCGCAACAAAGAGAGCAACTTCAAAAAGGAAGTGACGTTCCTGAGCTTGCAGACCGGGCCAGCGATCTGCGAAAGCCTACTCCGCTGTTATGACGCAAACAAGCCGTATGTCTATGATCCTTTCAACGCGACAACGCTAATGCACTTCGGCAAGCTTCACAGCCGAGAAATAACTGAGAGAATCGAGAGGCTTGAATACGGTGCCATTCAACTCCGCCTTCCCCTGGAAGTGGTCAAGCGGCCGAACGAACGTTTCCCTGATGAAATCCTGGATGCGATCAGTCGTAACTATGTGATTTCTCTCAAAGACCCCGGTTGCAATATCTACGTGCCACAGACCAAGAGGCAGGATTAGCTCACGTCTCCGTTGGTGGGTGCGGTTGGTGGGCCCGGCAGGATTCGAACCTGCGACCAATGGCTTATGACTCCACTGCTCTACCGGTGTGATCGCTACACTCCGAGCTGCCGGAACGGTTAGTGACGCGTAAAAACAGCCTCCCCCAAATGGCGGGCTACACGCAATTGTGAATAGGGTTACCGCACGTCTGCAGATGCCGTACTGGCCTTATCCACGGCGTCGGTTCCAGCGGTCGCCTGAGTAGGGTTCACGGTCACCGAATTGGCTGAGACTGGCCAGGCGCAACGCGATGCGAATCTCAGGCGCACGAGATGGACCAGGTATTCCCAGAAGACGCCTAGAGTTGCCTTGCTGTTGCCATGCTCGCGAACACGAAAAATGTAGCCGACCTCGGCTATGCGCGTTGCCCGGCAACGCCCTAACACTTCGATCAGGATTTTACAGCCTTTCGGGTTTAAATGAATCCCTTCCAGCAGGCTACGGCGCACCATGAAGTATCCGCTCATGGGGTCGCTTACTTTTCCCAAAACCTTAGGCAGCAGTATCAATCCGAGGAGCTGTGCTATAAGCGAGAAAATTCTTCGCCAGATGCTCCAATGCCCGAAGCCTCCGCCAATGACACGGCGGCTGGCTATGGCGATTTCTGCGCCCCGCTTGATTTCATTCCAGAGCCGCGAAATCAACTCCGGCGGATGCTGCAGATCACCGTCGATCACTCCTAGAACTTCGCCGCGAGCCACCTGCCACCCCCTTACCACGGCTGTGGCTAACCCGCGCTCTCCCAGTCGGTGGAGGACGCGTACCTGAGGATCACGGCGGCCAATCTCGGTCGCAATTTCCCAAGTCTTGTCTGGGCTATCGTCGTCGACCACGATAATTTCGTAAGTACCCTCCTGGTCGCCAAGTGCGGTTTTCAGCCCGCGCATTACCGTAGCGATGTTCTGGCTCTCGTTGTAGGTAGGAACCACCAGCGAAAGCCTTACCTTCCCAGCGCCGGTAAGGGGAGCGATGGCGAGTATGCCCTTCGGTCTTGAGAGCATGAAATCTGGCCCCCAATTTAGGGTAACGCGAAATTCGGTTGACAATTATACAGGTATTCTGGAAAGTTGCTAATGTCGTGTTATTCCGAAGCGAAACCACACGGGCACATCAGATTGCGCTCGTACGCCTGTCGAGAAACCTGCTCGCTGTCAGTTGCGTTGAGCTATACAATCCACTTCCAAAAAAGTCTTTTACGAACCGCACTATAGTGCTAGGCTTCAGTGTAATCTAGCTACTTCGGCCCGAAAGATTGCGGCCTGACAGGCAAGCGCCTGGGAGTTTTCCTTCGCGTAATCGAGGAAAAATGACCTCGCTAAAGAGCGTGCTTCTGACTTCCAAAAACATCGCATGGCTGCTTCTGTTAACCACTCTGGCCTTTCTGGTGCAGGGCTACCATCCCGGATGGGAAGACGATGGCGTCTATCTGTCCGCCATTAAGAAGCAACTCCATCCTCAGCTCTATCCCTATGACTCGGACTTCTTCCAAGTCCAGTTACAAGCCACGAT
>JBEKQR010000461.1:0-3547 GCA_049519515.1 Candidatus Korobacteraceae bacterium | reverse complement strand
GAGCGGAACCCGGCAGAGGCCGCCTTTGCGCCTGCTGGGGCCGCACCGGAACCCCTTGACTGCATTGGTTCGCGGCGCACAGGGGCGGGTGATGGTTGCCCTGTTGCGCTGTTCACCAATATACGAAGCTATTGCGATACTTGCGTAATAGCTTCAGGCACATTATTGCGCGTTGTTGCAGACTCGCAGCGCTTCAGGCCTGAGGAGCGGGAGAGAGAACATGAAAGTTGCCGAAGTCGTGGTCAAAATTCTGGAGGATGAGGGCATTCGGGTTGCATTCGGCATTCCCGGCGCCGCCATCAACCCGGTGTATGGCTTCCTGAAGAACTCCAAGATCAAACACTACGTGGCCAGGCATGAGGAAGGCGCGGTGCATGCGGCCGACGGCCATTTCCGCGCTTCGGGAAAGCTGGCCATGGCCATCTGCACCTCCGGGCCGGGGGCGACGAACTTCGTGACCGGACTTTACACGGCGTACGCCGATTCCATACCGCTTATCGCCATCACCGGCAACGCCGCTGCCACCCTGTTCGGCAAAGACGCCTTCCAGTGCGTCGACATCGCCGAGATTTCGAAGACCGTAGCCAAGAAAACCTGGTGCATCACCAATCCGGCGGAGACCCCCAAGATCATGCGCGAGGCCTTCCGCACCGCCTGCAGCGGACGCCCCGGACCGGTGCTGATCGACCTGCCGCTGGATGTGCAGATGGTCGATATCGATTACGACCCCAGCAAGGACAGCCCGCTGCTGTGGACGCGTCCGACGCCCACGCCGGCGGTCATCAGCAAGGCCATGGATATGATTCAGGAGAGCAAGGCCCCCATCATGATCCTGGGCGGGGGCGTAATACTCTCCGACGCCACCAACGACTTCCGTGCGCTGGCCGAATACCTGCAGATTCCGGTCATCATGACTTACATGGGCAAGGGCGGCCTGCCCTACGATCACCCGCTCTCGGCCGGCCACGCCGGCATCCAGGTGGGCGGCCCCATCGGCAACAAGACCTTCCTGGAAGCCGATCTCGTCATCGGCGTCGGTTGCCGCTTCACCGACCGGCATACCGGCAAGCTGGATGTCTATCGCGGAAACCGCAAATTCATCCACATCGACATCGAGCCGACGCAGCTTGGCAAGGTGTTCGCGCCCACCCTCGGCATCGTCTCCGACGCCAAGGCCGCGCTGGTGGCGCTGCTGGACGAGGCCAAGAAGCGGGGCTACCATCCGCAACCGTCGCCACGGGTCAAGCAGCTTCCCGAATGCCGCAAGGCCATGCGGCGCAAAGTGGAGCTGGAGGATGTGCCCATCCGGCCTCACCGCGTGTTCAGCGAGCTGAACAAGTTCTTCCCGCCGAACACCATCTTCACCGCCGGCTGCGGCATCACGCAGATCTGGTCGGGGCAACTGCAGGAGATCGAGCTGCCGCGGCGTTATCTGCCCTCCGGCGGAGCGGGCACCCTGGGATACGAGGTGCCGGCGGCGCTGGGCGCCAAGGTCGCCTGCCCGGATGATCCCGTCGTGGCAGTGGCCGGCGATGCCGGTTTCCTCTTCCAGGGCGAGTCGCTGGGGATGGCCGGCCAGCATGGCATTCCTATCATCATCGTCATCGTCAACAACGGCAACCTGGGCCTGATCCGCCAGAACCAGAAGTACGCTTACAACTACGAGCACGGCATCCGCCTGCGCTACGGCCAGGAAGAACACAAGATCCTGCCCGACCTGGTCAAGTACACGGAGGCGTTCGGCGGAAAAGGCGAAAGGGTGTTCGACGCCAAGGAGCTTCCGGCGGCTTTCGAGCGCGCCCTGAAGTCGAAAACTTTTTACCTGATCGACGTCATAGTGGCCACCGACGCCGACTGCTCGATGGGTCCGGCGATCGACGCGGTAAAGGAATTTGTGTAGAGTTTGTTGGGAACAATCCTGCAGATATCAGCGGCGGCCTTGACGGGCTGCGGAAAAACAGATTCCAGATAGAACGAGACCACAAGTTCTTGATATGCCACCTTGTGGTATCCACACCCCATAGCGCCTCGCTTGTTGCTTCGGCGCGTTTTTCCGCAGCCTGTTGAGCCGCCGCTTTTTGTGCGCGATCATTGAGCGCTCAACAAACCGTCTACTGGGAAGAGGGAGCTGCTCCCATGCGCACGATGAGCACCGGGCACATCGCCATACGCACGACTTTTTCCGTCACCGACCCAAAAGCCAGATGCCGCCATCCGGTGGCGCCGTGAGTGGCAATGACGATGAGGTCCGCGCCCTCCTCTTTGGCAAGGTGCACAACCTGCTCCGCGGCGTGGCCGTGGAGGATGACAGCATTAGTTTTTATCCCCTTCGCACTCAGGGGCTCGGTCAATTTGCGTAATTTCTCTTCGGCTTCAGGGGAAATCAACCGCTCTGCCCCAGGAACGTCCGCCTCCTCTTTCCAGTCGACAGTTTCCGGATGTGTCGGCAGCACGTGAACAATATAAAGCTCTGATTTGAAGTTCAGAGCTAACCGGGTTGCATGCGCCAGGGCTTCGAGCGAGCCGTCGCTGAAGTCGGTGGGGCAAATAATTTTCTTCCAGGGGAACATAATGAGCTCCTTTCAGAGTACCTGTAGCTTCAACCCTGGCCGCGGCGAGCCGGTGGGCAGTTACACGTTCTGCCGGCAGCAGTTCACGGCCGGTCTGCTGGGCGCGAGCCAGTACTATTCGGCGTTGCAGAATCTCATCTCGGATTTTGCCCGGCAGGGAATCCGCCAGCCGGAATGTAACGAAGTAAACGCCCGCTTCGCGCTCCCAATGCGGCAGGTATCCGCGGGTACGCTTGCGAATTGCGAAAGAGCCCGCCGCCGAGGGCGGCGGCGCTCCTTTCGGGAAACCGTCGCCATTGTTGGGTAGAGCCACGCAGCGCCATTGTAGCGAATTTACAACGCCCCAAAACGCTTGTATTGCAATCCGCCGCTACGACTGCGCCCCGCCGCCAGGGGCGGCGGCGCTACAAGTGTGGATTTTTTGCCTGGAACACCATCTGCGGAACGGTTACCTGGCGCTGCCAGCCAGGACTGCGCCGTGCTTGACGTATTCGACGCCTTCGCGCATCAGCTCCAGCGCCCGCAGGATTCCCGGCACCTCCTCGAAGCCATAGGAGAGGCGGAACTGGCGCTTGCCGCGCTCGGCCAGATCGCCGCGCGGATCGACGCAGTATTCCCCGGGAATGTAAATCACGCGCGGCCGCGGGTTGCCCTTGGGTCCGTCGATGGCCGCATCGCCGGTGGTGCGCGTCAGGAACTTGAACAGAGGCGACTCGGGATGGGTCTCCACGTCGCGGAACGTCAGGTAGTAGTAGAACCCGGCGCTGCCGCCGCGCTGCTCCTCCAGATAGGGCCCGATGGTGCGTTCGAGGCCGCGCTTTATGGCCACTGCCTTTTCCCGGTATCCGGCGTTCACCGCCTTCTGCTGTTCGCGAATGCGGGTATCGAGAAGGTAGCCGGCCATCTCCTGCACGAACAGCGGCGCGCTGAAGCCGGTATCGCTGGTCTTCTCGATCATGGCGTTCATGAAGTGGCCG
>JBEKQR010000460.1:0-3580 GCA_049519515.1 Candidatus Korobacteraceae bacterium | reverse complement strand
AGCCCCCGAGCTCAAGACGTACGCAGTCGTAGCGTTGACGTTGTTATTTGCGTCCACGGAGAAAGCGAAAACGCCGCCGACCGGACGCGAGAAAGTGCCGGTGCCATCATTCACCGGGCAGGCAGCCCCGCCGTTGACCGTTCCCAGTGTATTCAGCGCGAGGCCGGCGCTGCCGTTCTGCAGGGCTGTTACCGTATCGCAGTTCTGGCTGAACACCAGGAAATTATTGTAAAAAGCGGTCGTGGTGGTGGTGCCGACGGTAGTTATCACGGTAATTGTCCCGCCAGCCACGGCTTTCGCCCCTTGTACCCCGGCTGACATCAGCGGCGTAGAGCCGCTGAACTGCGCCAGGTAAACCGCGCCCGTCACTACATTGTGTGAGGCATCGAAGACATGGGCGGTGGGAACGGCCGCGTACGCCGCCACGTTGTTGCCGGCCAGCGAACCGCCCACCAGCATGCTGGAGGTTGCACCCGGCAGTTGAACCGCGCCGGCTACTGCCTCGGCGCTATCAGCCACCAGCCGCAAAATATTGCTGCTGCTGTCAAAAACGACCACGCCCTTCTGGTCGGCGGATTGCACCATGAAGTTCGGCGAACCGCCCAGGGTAATGATGGCGGCCGACAACTGATCTTTATCCGCGTCGATGATGTTCAGCGCGCCGGCATTCAGAGTGCCGGGGAATGCGTTGGAGACAAATACCCTGTGCTTGAGGCCGCTGACGCCGGTGGTGGTAGTCGTGGTAGTGCCCGTCGCTACGACCGTCACGACCGCGCTGTTGTTGGATACTTTATCCGTCGCAGTGGCAGTTACAGTCGCCGCCCCGGGCGTTCCGCCGGCAATGAAGAACCCGGCCGAGTTGATCACGCCATCCCCGCTTACCGACCACGTGACCGGGATATTGGCCGTGAACTGCTGGGTCCCTCCAGTGGTTAACGTAATCGCACTGGGTGAAATGATGACCAGCGTGCTATTCGTGCCACCACAACTGACCATGCCCGCCACTACGCAACCCAACAAGAAGAAGATGATGATGGCTTTGTTCAACCGCGCACTCCGAGGCAAAATAGACCTAAGTTGCTGGGACTGAACTGAGTATAACAAACCAGGGGTTAGGGAATAGGGAATAGGGGATTGTTGATTTTTGATTTTTGATTTTCGATTTTTGATTGCAAGGCAACCGCTTTGTTTCTGAGCAACCGTAGCGCCGGTCTCCCACCCGGCAAGCCAAGAGCAGGCTTGCTGGGAACCCCGGCCTGGAACCA
The DNA here is from genome assembly GCA_049519515.1 of Candidatus Korobacteraceae bacterium. Taxonomy (GTDB): domain Bacteria; phylum Acidobacteriota; class Terriglobia; order Terriglobales; family Acidobacteriaceae; genus CAWBRT01. Next base: position 2,315 of record JBEKQR010000460.1, on the reverse strand, counting down.
GCGCTACAACTGCTTCGTTCCTGAACTGTTAAATCTGAAATCAAAAATCTGAAATAGCTCCCTGTCCCCTACACCTATCCCGTGCTGTGCTATCGTGTTGTAGGAAGATCAACACCCATGTCCACCGATTTTCGAACCCGGCTTCAGCGCGGCCCGGTGCTCTGCGACGGCGCCATGGGCACCATGCTGTACGCCAAGGGAATCTTCATCAACCGCTGCTACGACGAGTTGAACCTCTCCCAGCCGGACCTGATCCTGGGCATTCACCAGGAATACGTCAAGGCCGGGGCCGAGATACTGGAAACAAACACCTTCGGCGCCAATTCGTTTCGTCTGGCGCGCCACGGCTGCCAGGCCCTGGTGGCCGAGATCAACCGCGCCGGCGTCGAACTGGCCCGCTCGGCGGCGGCCCGCGACGCCATGGTGGCCGGTTCGGTCGGCCCCCTGGGGGTGCGCATCGAGCCGCTCGGCAAGACTGGCCTCGACGAGGCCCGCTCCGCCTTCGCCCAGCAGATCGCCGCCCTGGCCAAGACCGGTGTCGATTTGCTGATCCTGGAGACATTCGGCTATGTCGAGGAGCTCCACCAGGCCATTCTGGCGGCCCACGATGTCGCCCCCGGAGTCCCGGTAATCGCCCAGGTGACGATCGACGAAGACGGCAACGCCCTGGACGGCTCCACGCCCGCAAGCTACGGCAAGCGCATCGAGGAGTACGCTCCGGAGGTGCTCGGCATCAATTGCTCGGTCGGGCCCGCTCCCATGCTCGATGCCGTCGAGCAGCTCCGCCAGTTCACCACCCTGCCGATGTCGGCCCAACCCAACGCCGGCAGCCCGCGCAACGTGGAAGGCCGCAACATCTACCTGTGCTCGCCGGAGTACATGGCCGAATACGCCCGCCGCTTCGTCGACGCCGGCGTCACCGTGGTTGGCGGCTGTTGCGGCACCACCCCAGAGCACATTCGCGCCATGAAGTCGGCCCTGCGCATGGGAGAGGCGCGCGTCAGCTCCTACAAGGTGGTTTCAGGCTCCGCCGAGGCGGAGAAGCAGACCGTTGAGCTCGCCAAGCGCTCGAAGCTGGGCGCCAAGGTGGACGCCCGCGAATTCGCCACCTTGATCGAGGTCGTCCCGCCGCGGGGCACCACCATCGTCAAGGAGCTGGAAGGCGCGCGCTTGCTCAAGTCGGCTGGCATCGACGCCATCAATATTCCCGACAGCCCGCGCGCCTCGGCCCGCATGAGCAACCAGGCCCTGTGCCTGATCCTGCAGCAGCAGGTGGGCATCGAAACCGTTCTGCACTATACCTGCCGCGACCGCAACGTGCTCAGCATCCAGAGCGACCTGCTGGGAGCGGCCGCCCTCGGGATCGTCAACCTGATCTGCATCACCGGAGACCCGCCCAAGCTGGGCAACTATCCCGACGCCACCGCCGTCTTCGACGTCGATTCCATCGGCTTGGTCAACGTCGTGCACAACCTCAACCGCGGCGTCGATATCGGCGGCAATCCCATTGGCGCGCCGACTCCGTTCGTCATCGGCGTCGGCGCCAATCCCGGCGTGCCCAACATCGACGAGGAGATTCGCCGCTTCGAATACAAGGTCGAGGCCGGGGCCGACTTCGCCGTCACCCAGCCGGTCTTCGATGTCGAGCTGCTGGAGCAGTTCCTGCGCCGCGTCGAGCACCTGCACGTCCCGGTGCTGGCCGGCATCTGGCCGCTGACCAGCGTGCGCAACGCCGAGTTCATGAAGAACGAGCTGCGCGTCTCCGTGCCAGACTCGATCCTGGCCCGCATGGCCGCGGCCACCAGCTCGGAGGCGGCCCGCGCCACCGGCGTCGAGATCGCCCGCGAGATGCTGGCGCGCGTGCGCTCCATGGTGCAGGGTGTGCAACTGGCGGCCCCGTTCGGCAACTACCGCGCCGCCATCGACGTGCTGGAAGTGCTGGGAAGCTCAAAAAGAGCGGCCAAGTAGTCGATTCCTGGGCAGGATTTAAGATTGAAGATTTAAGATTGCAGATTTGAAAGCTTGGTAGGTCAACCTGAAATCCTCAAGTTACTCGAGATTTGAGATCTTCGATTTCAGATTTGAAGCTCATTAGTGCCCGGAACGAAGCACTTCAATCTGCAATCTTCAATCTTCAATCTTCAATCTTCAATTATGGACGGCGCGCCGCAGGCGCAATGTTTGTTAGCCCCACACTTCAGTGTGGAGAAAGCGACGTTTTTGGATTCGAGTCCCGTAGGAACGGTGCAAAAGGGAGATTGAAAGGAAACCGACCCGGGCGGGCCCCATTTGCGGAGCCGAAGTCGGAGCAAATA
>JBEKQR010000459.1:0-3590 GCA_049519515.1 Candidatus Korobacteraceae bacterium | reverse complement strand
CATCCAGATTCTCCTTTGCGTGTGCTTCGCGGCTCACGTCAGGAGTTTCTTGGATGGACTCCCGTATTTGTCAAACTTCGGATGCCTCCCCGGCAGAGCCGGGGGAACTCCCATTTCATTAGGAGGCTTCGTCGATCGCGCGCTCCTCGATCGCCATGTCTTTGAATTCGCTGGCTTCGAAAATCTCACGGCAGTCAAGGCATTCAACGAATTCGCAGTCTTCCTGACGGGCGACGATTTGCACACGCGGGTGCTGACACGGCTTTTCCATTATTCTGCTCGAAGGGGGCTGGATCTTGCCAGAAGGGGACAGAGTCATAACCTTTCGTTTTAGACTCGGCACGCGAGAGCGGGCGGAGCCTCGAATGAGCGGTATTTTTAGAGAGTGGCGAGACAATGTCAAGAGACTTTCGGTGGGTTTGTGAGAATTTTTCCGGAGTGTCTGGGCAGAGTGGCAGCTCCTGCGCTACACTAAAGTGCCAGAAACTTGGCAAGTGGGGATAAGTGTAACAAAATGTAGCTGGCGTTTGTGTTGGAGCGAATCAGCCGCTGTTTTGCTGGCAGCATCGTTTGCTCCATCCCGGCCGTGCTGCTGGCGCGGTACGGCGTTTGCCGGGAACCCGATTTCCACCCCAGCAGACGCAACTGCGTCGTTTGCCGGGACCCGGCCCTGAAAACTTCATCGAAAACACGGCGGAGAGCTTTCATGCTTCCACAATCATCTACCCTGGCTGCCGAGCTGATGGCCAAGATCGAAGCCAGGACGGCTCGGGTCGGCATTATCGGCATGGGCTACGTTGGGCTGCCGCTGGCGCTGCTGTTCAGCGAACAGCGTTTCAAGGTCACCGGATTCGACATCGATTCCGCCAAGGTACACACCCTCAACCAGGGCGGCTCCTACATCGTCCGCATCACCGGAAGCGATATTCAGGCGGCCCGGAAAAACGGCTTCGCTGCGACCACCGACTATGCCAAGCTGCGCGACGTGGATGCGGTCATCATCTGCGTTCCCACCCCGCTCGACGAGTACCACGAGCCGGACCTCAGCTACATTGTGGAGACGGTCAAGGCCATCGCGCCGCACACGCATGAGGGCCTGCTGGTGGTGCTGGAGAGCACTACCTATCCCGGAACCACGGAAGAGGTCGTCATCCCGCTGCTGGAGCAGGGTGGGCCGGCCGGCTTGAAGGTGGCGCGCGATGGCGAGGCGAGCGGGCTGCACGTGGTTTTCTCGCCCGAGCGGGAAGACCCCGGCAACGATACGGTGGCGCGCCGCGACATTCCCAAGGTTGTGGGCGGCGTCGGCGGGCTGGGAACGGAGCTGGCTTGCGCGCTCTATGGCACGATCTTCAACCGCACAGTGGCGGTGTCGTCGCCCAAGGCGGCGGAGATGACCAAGCTGCTGGAGAACATCTACCGCTGCGTAAATATTGCCCTGGTGAACGAGCTCAAGCAGTTGTGCCGACGCATGGGGATTGACATCTTCGAGGTGATCGACGCGGCCAAGACCAAGCCGTTCGGCTTCCAGGCGTTCTATCCTGGCCCCGGCCTGGGCGGGCACTGCATTCCCATCGATCCGTTCTATCTGTCGTGGAAGGCCAGGCAGTTCGATTTCCGCACGCGCTTCATTGAGCTGGCCGGCGAACTGAACGTCAACATGCCGTACTACGTGATCGAGCAGACGGCGGCGGCGCTGAACCGGCGCAAGAAAGCGCTGAACGGGAGCAAGGTGCTGGTGCTGGGAGTGGCGTACAAGCGCAATATCGACGATCTGCGGGAGTCGCCGTCGCTGACGATTATCGAACTGCTGAAGGAGCGCGGCGCGCAGGTGTTCTACAACGACCCGTATTTCCCCAGGGTGGGCCGGGGCCGGCACTACGACCTGAACATGACCTGCACGCCGCTGGAGAACCTGGGACAGTACGACTGCGTGATGATCGTGACCGACCACTCCGATTACGATTACCGGCGGATCGTGGCCGAGTCGCAGCTTGTGGTCGACACGCGCAACGCCACCAAGGGAATAAAGGCCGGCAACATCGTGTGCTGCTGAGAAATCCGTTTCACGTTTCACGTTGCACGTTTCGCGAAACTGCGTCAAATCTCTCGAATGGCATTGTCGTCGATGCTATTCTCTCTTAACCAAATCCTATGGCGATCTCCACGTGAAACGTGAAACGTCTTTGGCGGGACAGGGTATTCTTATCGATGAACTACGCCGCTTAATGGCGAGTTGTGCAAGGTGCAAAGGAGCTTGACCATGTCTTCGACTGTCGCCCCTCTGCCGTATGAGAATCTCAGGCTGGAAAAGAAGGACCAGATTGCCTATGTGACCGTGGCGCGGCCCAAGGCGCTCAATGCGCTCAGCGTGGCGACGGTGGAAGAGCTGGCCCGGGCATTCGCCGTCCTGAAGCAGGACGCGGAGGTACGCGCCGTGATCCTCACCGGCGAAGGCGAGAAGGCTTTTGCCGCCGGAGCCGACATCAGGGAGTTGGTTTCCCTGAGCGCCGGCACCGCGAAAGAATATTGCGCGCGCGGGCAGTTTCTCTGCGAGTTTATCGAGAACCTAGGCAAGCCGGTGATCGCCTGCGTCAACGGCTTCGCCCTGGGCGGCGGCTGCGAGTTGGCGATGGCCTGCACCATGCGGCTGGCGAGTCCGAACGCCAGGTTCGGACAGCCGGAGGTCAAGCTTGGTCTCATCCCAGGCTATGCCGGCACGCAGCGGCTGCCGCGGCTGGTGGGCAAGGGCCGGGCGATGCAGATGCTGCTCAGCGGTGAACCGGTCTCGGCGGAGGAGGCGCACCGCATTGGCCTGGTGAATGAAGTGGTGCCGCAAGCGGAGCTGACCGCCCGCGCCGAAACCATTGCCCGGCAGATCATCGCCCAGGCGCCTCTGGCCGTGCAGCTCTGCATGGAGGCAGTGAACCAAGGAATGGAGATGAGCGTGCACGAGGGCGGACTGCACGAGGCGGCGCTGTTCGCCGTGCTGTGCTCGACCGAAGACAAGGCGGAAGGCACGCGGGCATTCCTGGAGAAGCGGCCGGCGAAATTTTCAGGCAAGTGAATCTATTTTAGATTTAAGATTTTTGATTTCAGATTGAAAGACAACAGCAACTGCTCAACCACAGAGGACACGGAGCCCCTCACTCCTCCGTGTTCTTCCACAGCGATCAACTCCCCCTGGAAGGCGCTTCGGGAGAGGGATTTCCTATTGGAACAAGCTTTTTTAGCAAATTATCCATAGAAAGCTGCAGTTTGGGATCCAGGGTGTCCTGAAGCTTGAGAGATCGTCTGCTCCGCCACCACGTCAGCCAGCCATGCTTTCGCGCAACGAGCAGGACTGCATATGCTAGATCTGGTAGTCCCTCCTTTGCTACGAATTGTTCAATCCAAGCCCAAGTCCGCGCGCTCTCTTCGTTCGTCAACGCGAACGCCGCCAATCTCTCCAGGAAGGGGCCGGCCAGATCCTTTGTTCGCAACTGATAGGCCAACACCGGGCGCAAACCAGCCAATGCCGTGAGAGCCTCGCTGTAGCGAGTTCTTACAGCCCCCCAGTCCATAGGAATAACCTGCGAGAAGGAGGCATAGAT
>JBEKQR010000458.1:0-3595 GCA_049519515.1 Candidatus Korobacteraceae bacterium | reverse complement strand
ACTATAGGGGCAGCTAACAAGATCTTGTAGTCACACCCGCGCAGAAACCTGTTTTTCCGCAGCCTCATTAGCCCCTGAGGGAACACGCCTAATTCTCCGGGAATGTTTTTGAAACAAGCTCTTGAAACCGCACAATTTGGGCTTTGCTCCGGCATGTTAATGCAAGCGGGACAAGCGCGCCGCCGTCGATTACAATGCGCCTTACGCCCCAAAAGAACCCAATGCATCGGTTCCTTCGGGACGCCGCAGTGATCTCGTGGATGGGCAGGGTCGATATGCACGTGATCGTCTGGGAGTTCAAGCCGAAAGCGGATTGTGAAGTGGAGTTCGAGCGGATCTTTGGACCGGGCGGCGACTGGGTGCGGCTGTTTCATAAGTCGCAGGGTTTTGTCGGCACGGAGCTGCTGCGCGACGCGTCCCGGCCGGAGCGCTACGTCACCGTGGATCGCTGGACCTCGCAGGAGGATTTCCGGCACTTCCGGGTTCAGTTTGGCGAAGAGTACGAATCGCTCGATCGCCAATGCCAGGAACTGATTGGTGAAGAGCGCCGCATCGGCTCATTTGCAACTTGCTAGCCGCATGCGCGCTCTGCTCGAAGCGCCAAACTTCGTTTAGGATCCCTCTCGCGCCAGCCGGCGCAGCACGGCAAACGATTCTTCGTTTTCCGGCGGACGATCCAGCGGGTAAGTCTTGGCAAAGGCGATGGTCCCCTGTTTGTCGATGATGAAGATGGCCCGCTGGGAGACGCCGGGAACAGGCTCCTCCTCGCGCAGCACTCCGTATTTTGCGGCGACCTCGCCGTGCGGCCAGAAGTCGCTGGCCAGGGGAAAGCCAACCCAGCCGATCTCTTTCTTTTGCCAGGCAATGTGGCTGGGAATGGAATCGACGCTCATGCCCACGACCTGGGCATCGTATCCGGCGAACTTTTCCACGTCCTGGTTCATCGCCGGAATCTGCGCCGATCAGGTCGGAGTCCAGTCCAGCACGTAAAAGGCCAGCACCACGTGTTTCTTGCCGCGAAAGTCGCGCAGCCGGAAGCGCGTCCTGTCGCTGCCTAACACCGCCGGCACATCGAAGTCCGGCGCCACGTCACCTGTTTTCAGAGGAGCCATGGCTAGATTATTGCAGATTGAGGCGTTTTGCGGGCGTGAGCGAGGCGGAGCCGAGCGGGAGCCCGCAGCCGAAATCCTGAGCGAAGCGAAGGATCTGTTGAGGCGTTTTGCGGGCCCTTAGACTCGCTTCACTCGCTCAGGGCAAGCTAAAAACGAGCGAGGCGGAGCCAAGCGGGAGCCCGCAGCCGAAATCCTGAGCGAAGCGAAGGGTCTCCGCTATTCAGGCGGCTGCAACGCGTGGCGATCAGGGCAGCATCGAACGGTGAGGTTTTGGGGTTCCAGGAGGTCTCCAGCTGGCGCCGTAGTCGGACGCGCTGGGGTGGAAGGAGATTCTGATGTTCGGATCGTCACGCTACAACTACGAGGAATTTCGCCGCGGCACTCTGATGAAAGATCTTACCAAGGCGAAATTCGGCAGCGCTCCAGAACCCGGCGAAAAGGTTCCGGACTTCGAGCTGCGCACCCTGGAGGGCGATAAAATCCGATTGAGCGAGCTGCAGGACAGAGCCAACGTGGTGCTCACCTTTGGCTCCGCGACCTGCCCTCTCACCGCAGCCTCGCTTGCCGCCCTTCAGCAATTGCACAAGAAATACCGCGAGCAGGGAGTGGAGTTCCTGTTCGTCTATGTGCGCGAAGCCCATCCGGGCGAACGGCTTCCGGCGCATCGCGCCATGCAGGACAAAGCGCGGGCAGCCGCCGTGCTGCGCGAGGAAGAAGGCATTACCTTTCCCATCCTGATCGACGACCTGAGCGGCAAGGTTCACCGCCGCTACGGCTCTCTGCCGAATCCAACCTACATCATCGACCGCAGCGGCCGTATCGCCTTCCGCTCGTTCTCCTCCCGGCCCGACGCGGTTCGCGAGGCGCTGGAGGAGTTGATTGAGCGCCAGGAGGAGCGCAACGTCGACCACGCGGTGGTGCGTGGCGGCGAGGACAGGGGATGGCCGGTCCTGAGCAGCTTGCTGCACTCCTATCGCGCCCTGGAGCGCGGCGGCGAGCGCTCGCTGCGCGGCTTCCAGCGGGAGCTTGGCTTTCCCGGACGGCTGGCGCTGATGGGGAGCCGCGTGGCCTCGCCGGTAATAGAACACCCGCGGGCCATTGCCGCTACCGTGGCGGCCGTAGCCGGTGTTCTCGGCCTGGGTTTGTGGGTAGGTCTGATTCTGCGCCGCCGCCGCTTCGAGCAGATTCCCTATCACGGTTATGACTATGCCAGCGGCAGCTCTCGTCGCGGCGCAAGCGATGACTACGAAGCCGTCGGCATTTGAGGGCTGTGCAGTAGCGCCGGCCCCGCTCAGCGGGGCCGGCTGTCGCGGGGGCCAGTGCGCCTGTTCGACGGAGTGACGCGCCCTACCTGAATTAACGCGCCGTCCCCGACTTCTTCTTCCCTTGCAGCAGTTGCCGCAGCACGTAGTGCAGAATGCCGCCGTGGCGGTAATACTGTGCCTCCTGCGGGGTATCTATGCGCACCACGGCCTGGAACTGCATGGTCTTTCCATCCGCCTTGCGGGCCTTCACCGTCAACTGCTGGCCGGACTTGAAGTTGTCGATCAACGGCTTGATTCCCGCGATGTCGAACGTCTCTTCTCCGGTGAGGCCAAGGGTTTCCGGCGTCTCTCCGGCCTGGAACTGCAGCGGCAGGATGCCCATTCCAATCAGGTTGGAGCGGTGTATGCGCTCGAAGCTTTCTGCTATCACCGCCCGCGTGCCCAGCAGCAGCGGACCCTTGGCCGCCCAGTCGCGCGAGGAGCCCGAGCCGTACTCCTTGCCGGCAATAATGATGACCGGCACCTTCTCCTGGCGGTACTGCTCGGCGGCCTCGAAGATCGTCGTCTCTTTCCCGTCTGGCAGGTGACGGGTAAATGGTCCCTCTTGCTGCGGAATCAGCTTGTTCTTGAGCCGCGTGTTGGCGAAGGTGCCGCGCATCATCACCTCGTGGTTGCCGCGCCGCGCCCCGTAGGAGTTGAAGTCGATCTTCTCCACCTTGTGCGCCAGCAGGTACTTGCCGGCTGGGCTGTCGGCCTTGATGCTGCCGGCGGGAGAGATGTGGTCAGTGGTAACGCTGTCTCCGAGCACGGCGAGCACCCGCGCCTGGGCGATGTCGGTGATCTCCGGGGGATTCACCGTCATACCGTCGAAATACGGCGGATTGCGAATGTAGGTGCTCTCCGGCTCCCACTGGTAGGTATCGCCCTCGGGTATCGGCAGTTTGCGCCACTGCTCGCTGCCCTTGAAGACTTCGCTGTAGGTGTCGCGGAACATCTGGGCGGAGACCGACTTCATGGCGTCGTCCACTTCCCTCTGCGAAGGCCAGATGTCCTTCAGGTAAACCGGCTTGCCGTCGGAAGCGCGGCCGAGCGGCTCCTGATGCACGTCCCAGTCGGCGCGTCCGGCCAGGGCGAAGGCCACCACCAGCGGCGGCGACATCAGGTAGTTGGCGCGGACCTCGGAGTTAATGCGGCCTTCGAAGTTGCGGTTCCCGGAAA
>JBEKQR010000457.1:0-3596 GCA_049519515.1 Candidatus Korobacteraceae bacterium | reverse complement strand
CCATCTGGCCGAGGAGCTCAAACGGCTGCCCGCAGGAAAGGAAATCTATCTCTACTGCACCTGACTGCGCGAGGCGACCAGCGCCCGGGTGGCGCATCTGCTGCGCAAGCAGGGCTACAATGCCTTTGTAATAGCCGGCGGACTGCGCGCTTGGACCCGCGGCGGCTACCCGCTGGAACCGGTGCCGGCGGGGGATCTGGTAAAGCTGCCGACGTTCAATTAGATCGGCGGATCGGCGGGCGACCGACGCGCCGTAGGCGCAATGTTCGTTAATGCCGCGAATTCGCCAATCAGCAATGGCGTTGGGTGAAAGGCTTAATCGTGCTGGTTACCTGCCCACCTTGGGTCAGCCCAGAAGACAGGTCTGTGACCTCATTCCGTGCCGCCGTTTCCGCCTGTTCCTGCGTGGGGGCGTACCCCCACGATACCAGTTCGTCTAGCTTCTGCTCCCGGCAAATCATCCAGTGGTAGCGCTTTCCTTTGCGAAAAGGCTGCGTTTGAAACGACACGACGTATCGACTAACCGTTTGATTCATTCGATACCTTCCCATTCTGTGAAACGCGATACAGTCGTCGCCCGAGGGCTATCGAGGTTTGCCGGGCTGTAGCGGATGGAACGCCAAAGAACTAGAAGACGGCTCCAGATCACACTTGTTGCCTAAGTGGCTTAGATAGTGCTCGGCATCTCGGCACATCAGTTGGCATTTGTGGCAACGAATCGGACCTTTGACCTTGGACGTCTGGTCAGCACGGATCAGTCTCAGGGTAGTCATTATTTTCACTAACCCTAATTATACATTAGTTACCTTGCAACGATCTCCGGCATACGAAGGGCAAGCATGAGGTGCGAGAATCCCGCGGTGCGCAAAAATTCCGTCCGGGGACGGTCTGCTGGATCTAGACCCGAGTCAACAGCGCGTCATGGACAGCAAAACAAGGGCAAGCGTAGCAACGCAAAACTGTCTCACTGACGGGGTTCACCCCACCGCCGGGCACGGGGTGCTGCTGAAGTTCTCCACGGGGTCGGCTGATCTGGCAGGAGCGCATCCGGCTCGGGTTGCCAGACCTAAGCGGCGCGTCGCCAACCGCGGTCGAAGTCTTCCGTCCTCTCCCGATCATCGGTCCCGTGCCATTGAGTAAACGAGTCTCTAACGACGCGCCACAGCGAACCCCGGTTTTGCGCGATCAGCTTCAGCCATTGCCAGACTCCCTTTTTGGGGAAATAGATTCCGCGGAAGAAGAACCGGGACAACAGGTGGCTGATTTTGTAGGGCGCCGGTTCGCTCGCGATTGAATCCAGCGCTCTCTCGGTCGCGGCGGGACTGTACGAGTTCGCCCATGCGTAGCGCACTTCATCCTGCACCTCCGGTATGGTGATTTTCAGAGGTGTGTGCGCCATCCGGAAGGGTGCAAACTCAAGCCAGTGTTTCGGCCGCGTCAGGCGTCCCTCTTTCTCCAAGCGAGTGTACAAAGGAGTTGCAGGGAAGGGAGTGAGTTGCCCGAAAACGGGCAGAACTGGCGGCCATTCGCGGATCTGGGCCAGCGTGCGCTCAGCCACGCCAGGGGTATCGTGATCCAGTCCGAAGATAAATGACGTTATCGCATAGACGTTGCGCCGTGCCAGCGCCTGGAGCACTTTCGCATATTCCGCCGGCTTATTGAAACCCTTTTTGACGCTGGCCAGATTGGCTGGATCGAGCGACTCCATGCCGATGAATATCCACTTCCCGCCTGAAGCCGCAATCAAATCCAGCAGCTCCTCGTCCCGCAGCAGGTTGGCACTGATTTGCGCCACCCACGAGAGCTCGGCCCCCGCGGCGATGATATCGCGCAGAAGGGACTTGGTGCGCTTCAGGTTGATGGCGAAATTGTCGTCCACGAAGAATACGGCGACCTTGCCGTTGGTGTTGCGGGCGCGCTGTTTGAGCCGGAGCATTTCGCTGACGACGTTCTGGTTTGATCGGAAGCGGATCGAATCGCCGAAGAACCCGGTGACCGTGCAGAACTCGCATCCATAAGGACAGCCGCGTCCGGACTCGATAGGAATGATGTGAAATGTCTCCCAATCGACTCCCAGTCGCCGCATGACTGGACGCACAAAGCCGGGAATTCGATTGAACTGCCGCAGGTCGAGAGAATCCCAAGGAATCGCCGGGTAATCCTGCAACGTCGGCTTGTGCTCCTTCCCGGATGCGTCGGTCGGAGTGTAGATCTTCTTGAGTTGGCCACGAGCCGCATCTTCCACGATCAGCGGCCATGTTTCATCGGCTTCGCCCAGGGCCACTGCATCGGCATGACGCGCTTCGCCATTATGTCCGAGCGCTTCCCCTGGAACTTCGGTTACGTGCGGCCCGCCCATTACGACGGGAATACCGGCAGCACGGATCGAATCCGCCACGCGGTACGCTTTGGCGATCATGCGGGTCATGGCTCCGATCCCGACCAGTTCTACCCGTTGGTCGACAGCGAACTGGACCAGTTCGGAGTTGCTCATCGGTCGTGTGTTGCCATCGATCAGAACGACTTCATGGCCGGGGGGCGTGAGTGCCTGCAGCAGAAACATCCAGAGGTGAGGCATGAAGTTCTGCGTGACGCCATTGTCAGGGTTATAGAGAAGGATTCTCATTGGGCGGTTCGAGTGCCAACTGATGCTGGCATTTCCTCCGTAAATGTCTGTCCGCTGGGGTAAGCAGGATGGAACTGAGTCTCTGTCCGTACGGCGAGCGGCGTTGTTTACTATATCATCCACTGAGAATATTGCCGCATGAGGCTCTGCTACTGGTCAAAAGTCTCCCACATTCCGGCCAAAAAAGGCTCTTCGTGTGGAGCAGGACGTTCGGTTCGGGCATTTTCCGGCAAGTAACTGATTTCAGCTGAGACCCGAGGTGAGCATTCTTGAACAGACGGGTCAATCCTGATCCAGTAAGGTCATCACAGGCGGAGATCATGACTCGGGAGCAGCTGGAAGAGCTGGGCACTTGCTTGAGCAGGAAGCACGGGTTCGCCGGTTAAGAGTGGCGGCAATCCCGCAAAGCGATCGACCCGGCCGCGAGAAACGTGTTTGAATCGACGCTTCCCGCCACTCTTCTGCACCCCCGCACGCGAGCAACCGAATGGAAGAGTTCCAGTGGAATCCATGAAGGGCAACAAGCCCACAAGAACGCATACTGTCTCTCCCTCATCAACGCTGGGCGTAGCGGAACGCAGGTTTCTATGGCTGTGCAGGCAGCACCCCAAGATGAGTCCCCACGCACGTCGGCGTTGGGCCTTTGGAACCGTTCGCCAGGCGTGAGCTTACCGTGCCACGGCCAGATCGGGTGACAGGGGTCACTCACCGTGAATGTCGTATCAGAGGCATTTAGCCGGCGGCGCAGAGCCGAAGGCACTGGCGGCCCTGCGTCAGAAGCAAACAGAAGTGGCGCGCACGCAACTTGCGGAGCCTCGTTCGGAGTAGGGCAGCACGGCACGAACATCTTGATCTTGATCAGCTTTCAGGAGCCTAAACCTCAATACTGATTAACTTCGAGCGCTCCCGGCTGAGGATCTGCCGGCCTTACAAAAACAATGTTGTTCCAAGTTCACGGAGCGGCGCAAAA
>JBEKQR010000456.1:0-3604 GCA_049519515.1 Candidatus Korobacteraceae bacterium | reverse complement strand
ACCTCTCCGGACGCGGCGATAAGGACGTTGAAACCGTTCAGAAACTGGAGGCCCAGCAGACGCAATCGGCACGGCTGCCGGGGACTCAGGAGGAGGCCGTACGATGAGCGCCATCGCGCAGGCATTCACGCGCATTCTTCCACCCCATCCCGCAGAGCGGGACAAAAGCGGGCTTGCCGGGGGTTCCGGCCGCCAGCAGGGAGTAGGCGGATTTATTCCGTACATCACCGCCGGCGATCCCGACCTGGCCACGACGTACGAAATTCTGCTGGCCCTGGGACGTGCCGGGGCGACGGTCATCGAGCTGGGCTTTCCGTTCAGCGATCCCATGGCTGACGGGCCGGTGATCCAGCGCGCCTGCATGCGCGCATTAAAGAACTGCATCACCATTGACGACGTGTTGGCCGTCACGCGGGAAGCGAAGTCCAAAATCGGCTCGCCAGTGGTGCTGTTCAGTTACGTGAACCCGGTTCTGCAGTATGGCTTCGAGCGGCTGATCGCCTCTGCCGGCGAGAACGGCATCTCCGGACTGTTGCTCACGGACTTACCGGCCGACAACGGCGCGCGGTTGGCGGCGTTTGCCCGCCGCTACGAGGTTGACCTGATCACCCTGGCTGCGCCCACCTGCACCGACGAGCGGCTGAAGACCATCTGCGCTCATGCCAGCGGCTTTATCTACGCGGTATCGCGCACCGGCGTGACGGGCACCCGCCGGCAGCTCGGCGAGGATGCGCGCGCGCTGGTGGAGCGCATTCGCCGCTGCACGCCGCTGCCGGTGGCCTTGGGCTTCGGCGTCAGCAATCGCGAGCAGGCGCGGGAGGTGCTCACCTTTGCCGACGCCGTCGTGGTCGGCAGCGCCATTGTGCACGAGATCGAAAAAAACCTCGGCGGCAACGATCTGGTAGCCAAGGTCGAACGGCTGGCCCGCGAGTTCGCGGAGACCGGCGGCGACATCGCTCTTGATGCGGCGGCGAAGCCAGCTATTTCCCCATTGTCGACCCCAGCAAGCGCAAATGCGGCGCTTGCCGGGGACCCCTGGGCAGTGAAGGAGACCCACTGATGTTAGTCGTAATGCATTCGAACGCAAGCAACGAGCAAGTCGAAGCCGTTTGCGAAGCCATCACCCGGCTGGGCTTGCGCCCGCACTCGCTGCCGGGCGCGCAGCGGACCGCCATCGGCATCACCGGAAACGCCGGCATGATCGAACCGGCGGCGCTGGAAGACCTGCCGGGTGTGGCCGAGGTCATTCAGGTATCCAAGCCGTACAAGCTGGTCAGCCGGGAGATGAAGCCGGACAACACCGTCATCTCCTTTCCCGGTTACCGGGCCACGATCGGCGAAAAGACGCTGGCAATGATCGCCGGCCCGTGCGCCATCGAGAGCCGCGACCAGGCCTTTCGCATCGCCGAGCACGTGGCCCGCAGCGGAGCGCAGTTTTTCCGCGGCGGCGCCTTCAAGCCGCGCACTTCGCCCTATGCCTTCCAGGGGCTCGGCGAGGAGGCGCTGCAGATCATGGCCGAGATCCGCGAGCGCTTCGAGCTGCTGATCGTGACCGAGGCGCTCGATGCCGAATCGCTGGCGCTGGTCGATCAGTATGCCGACATGATCCAGATCGGCGCGCGCAACATGCAGAACTTCTCCCTGCTGCGCCATGCCGGGCGCGCCCGCAAGCCGATCCTGCTGAAACGCGGCATCGCCGCCACCGTGGACGAGCTGTTGATGGCCGCCGAGTACATCATGAGCGAGGGCAACTACCAGGTTGTGCTCTGCGAACGCGGCATCCGCACCTTCACCGATCACACCCGCAACACGCTCGACCTCAGCGTGGTTCCGGCAGTGCAGCGGTTGAGCCATCTGCCCATCATCGTCGATCCCAGCCACGGCACCGGCAGGCGCGACAAGGTGATTCCACTGGCCCGCGCCGCCGTGGCGGTGGGCGCCGACGGCCTCATCGTCGAGGTGCACCACCAGCCGGAGAAGGCGCTCTCCGACGGCATGCAGTCCATCTATCCGGAACAGCTACTTAAGGGCTTCGAGCAGCTCCGCCGGATTGCCGACGTTCTTGGCCGCGCCATGCCCGCGCCCGGCCGGAAAACTCATTTACGCGAGGTGGCTTCGTTATGAGCGCCGTTTGGCCCGCCAGCTTCGAACAGTTTCGCGCCGCCGCCGCCAGCGGCAATACCGTGCCGGTGGTGCGCACGGTCCCCGCCGACCTCATCACCCCGCTGGCCGCCTACCTGCGCCTGGCCCGCAATAGCCGTCACTCCTTCCTGCTGGAGAGCGTGGAAGGCGGCGCGCAACTGGCGCGCTACTCATTCCTGGGCGCGGAACCGGAAGCCGTGATTCGCTCCAAGAACAATGCCACTCGCGTAATCGACGCGGATGGGGAGCGCGTGCTGCCGGTGAACGCCATCGAGTACCTGCGCGAGTGCTTCCGCGCGCGCGTGCTCACCCGCGATTACTCCGGAGCCCCTTTTGCCGGCGGCGCGGTCGGCTTTTTGAGCTACGGCGCCGCCAAGTGGTTCGAGCCGATATTGGGAGATTTGCCAGCCGAGGCCGATGACGCGGCATTTATGCTCTTCCGCACGGTGCTGGCCTTCGACCACGCCAAGCAGGTGGTCGAAATTCGCACGCTGGCCTTTATTGACGGGGCTTCCACCCCAGCAACCGCAACATCGGCGCTTGCTGGGGACCCCGGGGCGGGTGGCGATACCGAGTTGCGAACACTGTACGAGTCAGCGCTCGCCGAGCTTGAGCGCGTGGCGCAGGTGCTGGCCGCTCCGCTGGCAATCGATCCCGCGCCTTCAGCAGCGGTATCTGCCGGGAAAAGTTCGCGTCAGTTCGGTTCCAACTTCCAGCGTGCCGAGTTTGAGCAGGCGGTGCGCGACGTCAAGGAGTTGATTGCCGCAGGCGAGACGTACCAGACGGTGCTTTCGCAGCGCTTCTCGCGTCCGGTGGCGGCCGATGCGGTATCGCTCTATCGCGCTTTGCGCCGCACCAACCCCTCGCCTTACATGTACCTGCTGCAGCTTGGAGACGAGGCGCTGATCGGCGCTTCGCCCGAGATGCTGGTGCGCTGCACCGGCCGCCGCCTCGAATACCGGCCGATTGCCGGCACGCGCAAGCGCGGGCGCTCCGACGCCGAGGACCAGCTTCTGGCCGAGGAGATGCTGGCCGACGAAAAAGAACGCGCCGAGCACCTGATGCTGGTCGATCTGGGCCGCAACGACCTGGGCCGCGTCGCCGAGTACGGCACGGTGCAGGTCGACAAGCTGATGCGGGTGGAAAAATACTCGCACGTACAGCACATCGTCACCGAGCTCTCGGCGCAGTTGCGTCCGGAGCTGGACCGCTTTGACGCGCTTGCCGCCTGCTTTCCGGCGGGAACCGTGACCGGCGCTCCCAAGATCCGCTCCATGCAGGCTATCGCAACCCTGGAGCGCGGCTCGCGCAACGTCTATTCGGGCTCGGTGCTGTACGCCGACTACGCCGGCAATCTCGACTCCTGCATCGCCATCCGCACCATCGAGCTGCGCGACGGCGTAGCCAGCGTGCAGGCCGGCGCCGGCATCGTGGCCGACTCGGTTCCGGAATTGGAATACGA
>JBEKQR010000455.1:0-3608 GCA_049519515.1 Candidatus Korobacteraceae bacterium | reverse complement strand
CGGCGGATGTTCTGACGCCCGCGGGTCCCGCCGCCAGGGGCGTCGGCGCTACTTTGCCATGCGACGCCAGCAGTGCGCGGCTGTATTTCTACGATTCCATCAGTCCCATCGTGGAAGCCGATTCGATCGACATGGAGAAGGTCTATCGCGCGGCCCGCTACGGCAAGGGCACAGCCGACTACATCAACTGCCCAATGAACGAATACGAGTACAACCGCTTTCTCAACGCGCTGCTGGAGGCGCAATCGGCGGACGGGCACGAGTGGGAGAAGCTCAATTACTTCGAGGGCTGCCTGCCCATCGAGGAGATCGCGCGGCGGGGGCGCGACACGCTGCGCTTCGGGCCGATGAAGCCGGTGGGGCTGCGCGATCCGCGCAGCGGCCGCCAGGCGTTCGCCGTGGTGCAGCTCCGGCAGGAGAACCTGCGCGCCGACTCCTACAATCTGGTCGGCTTCCAAAACCATCTCAAGTTCGGGGAACAGGCGCGCGTGCTGCGGCTCATTCCCGGGCTGGAGAACGCCCGCTTCCTGCGCTACGGGCAGATTCATCGCAACACCTACATCAACGCGCCCGCCCTGCTCACGCCCACGTTGCAAATGAAGCTCCACCCGCGGGTGCTGTTCGCGGGACAGATTTCCGGGGTCGAGGGCTACGTGGAGTCGATTGCCACCGGACAACTTGCGGGGATGGCGGCAGCGGCCCTGGCGCGCGGCCAGCAGCCGACACCCGCGCCGCGAGCCACCGCCATGGGATCGCTGCTGCACTACATCTGCAATGCCGACGCCAGGGACTTCCAGCCCGCTAACATTACCTTCGACCTGCTTGAAGCACTGAACGAGAGCACCCGGCGGGCGATTCGCGACAAAAAGACGCGCCACCGGCTGGTGTGCGAGCGCGCTCTCAGCTCGCTGGAGGCGTGGCTCGAGCCCCTGCCGGCGGCCGCAGAATAATCGCCGCGGGCAGGCGAACACCACCTCTTCAATCGGCATCAGTTTCGAGTTGGATAGACCTGCCGGTTCGGGCCTTCCGCCCCAGCAGATGACAAAATGCGTCTGCCGGGTACCCCGGATGGCAGCCGGCGCCCCAATCCCGAAACGATCCTCGAGGAGGCCGTCACATGGCTATGAACCAACCGCAAAAGCAACCCACTTCACCGCTGGAATGCATAGACTTCTCCCGGCCGCATGAGATGCGGGAGTTCCCGAAAGGCAAGCTGGAGCTGATAACGGTCAATGGCATCACCTTCGGGCGCGCGACATTTCAACCGGGCTGGCGATGGTCCACCCATCTGCGGCCGACCGCCGGCACCAGCAGTTGCCAGTCGGCGCATTGCGGCGTGCAGTTGTCCGGCACCATGCACATCAAAATGGACGACGGCACCGAGCGGGACATCGGGCCAGGGGTAGTAAACATTCCTCCCGGACACGACGGCTGGGTGGTCGGCAACGAGCCGGTGGTGTTTATCGACATCACGGGAATGGAGAACTACGCCAAGCGCACCAAGGCGGCGTAACAAACATTTCAGATTTGAGATTTTTGATTTCAGATTGAAACAAAAGCGCAGCCGCTTAACCACAGAGTACACGGAGTACACGGCGGTTTAGCAGTTGCCGTTATCTGAGGTAGCGCTGGCCTCCAGGCCGGCTGTAGCGGGGGCCTCCTGGCCCGCGCACGTTGGCTGCCGGCGTGGACGCCGCCAGGACAGCCGGTCCCGCTAAGCGGGACCAGCGCTACTTTGCTTCGGGACGCGTACGTTTCTTGCCGTCACAGACCTGGCTAGGGTGCTGACTTCAGCGCCCCGCCGTTTTCTCGTACACCTCGATCCAGTCGGCCTCGCCGCGGGTCGGGCTGGTCATGTGGCGGCGCAGGGTGAGAGTTCTTCCATCGGGAGAGATCGTTGCCAGGCTGGTGATGCGCGAGCCTTCCGGGAAGGTCGTGGTTTCCCGTATCCCCTCTTCACTCGGCTGAAACGAATAATAGACTCCGCCATTGGTTCCGGTGGCCTCCACCAGAGTTGCGTCCAGTGCGCCTTTCCAGCTCGCCGCGATGTTGTTGCCGTGTTCGTCCGCGGCCTCCGCGGTCCATTGCATTTCGCGGCCGTCATAGCTGAGCACGTTTATGGTCGCCGACTTGGGCGGAGGCAGATTTCCCCAGTTGGAGTTGCGCAGGTTCAGCTCCCAGGTTCCCACGATATCGGCCGGGTTGATGCTATTGGCTGGCGCGGTGGCGCCGTTCTGTGCCAGGGCCGCGAGACCCATTGCAAGCACCAGGAAAGACAGATGCCATCGACGCATAAAGGCCACATTCACAAAAGATTTCAGATTTTTGATTTTTGATTTCAGATTGAAAACGGTCGCGGCGTGTTCTTGCTCTTACAATCTAAGACCAAAAATTGAAGATCTGAAATAGCTAAGATCATTGGCTGCGGCGGCGAGTTGCAGGGGTCCGGTGGGGCCGATACCGGGATGGACAAAAAACCACCGTTCCGGCCGCGGCTGATGAAGCGCTATTTGTTGACGTATTTCCAGCTCCGTTTGACGGCCCCAAGCAGCCATTCGGGGACGCTGCTCACCACTCGCTGAAATGGGGCATCACCGCCAAACGTGAGTGTGAGCACAGCCTCGGCCCAGCGCAAAGTTGAGAATATAAAGTAGATTCTGAGCGGAAGTGTAACTGTCTTGCGGAGCCGGGGTTGGGCCTGCGCTGCCGCCAGAACCGCAACATCAATTTGGAGAGTGCGCGTGAGCACCACCTTGCAATCCCCCGTTGCCAAGCGGTCCGAGTTCAAAATTCTGCAGCCGGAAAAGACGCTTACCGGAGCACCCATTCTCAAGCTGCCGAAAGGACTCCCCAAGGCGACGCAATCGCTGTGTCCGGAATGCAGAAAAGTCATTGACGCCGACATTTTTGAGGAGAATGGCAGGGTGATGATGCAGAAGACCTGCCCGCAACACGGCGAGTTCCGCGACTGCCTTTACTCCGACGTCGAGCTTTACCTCAAGATGGAGGAATGGGAATTCGGGGACAACTGCGGGCTCTCCAATCCCTCCATCAACAAGGGCGCGGCGAACGTCTGCCCGGACGACTGCGGCATGTGCTCGATGCACACCTCGCACACGGCGCTGGCCAATGTCGATTTGACCAACCGCTGCAATCTGACCTGCCCCGTCTGCTTCGCCAACGCCAATGCGGCCGGATATCTGTATGAACCCGATCTCGGCCAGGTGCACACCATGCTGCAGGCGCTGCGCGACGAGCGCCCGGTGGACACGCGCGTGGTGCAGTTCTCCGGCGGCGAACCGACCATTCACCCGCAGTTCATCGAAATCGTCGCCATGGCTCACGGCATGGGGTTTACCCACATTCAGGCGGCAACCAACGGCCTGATGCTGATGGACCTCGAGTTCGCGCAGCGCTGCCGGGAAGCCGGACTGTCAAGCATCTACCTGCAGTTTGACGGCGTCAGCGACGACATTTACCGCCGCATGCGCGGCGAGCCCCTGTACGAAAAGAAACTGCGGGTCATCGAGAACTGCCGCAAGGCCGGCATCAAGATTGTCTTCGTTCCAACCATCGTCAAGGGGGTCAACGACCACCAGGTGGGCGAT
>JBEKQR010000454.1:0-3612 GCA_049519515.1 Candidatus Korobacteraceae bacterium | reverse complement strand
CGCCGGGTCGTGGTCCCCGGCAAACGCCGGTGTTGCGGTTGCTGGGGTGATGATGCGGGTGCACCAGAGTCTGGCTTCGGCCGCTGCTCTATGCTCTTCAAGACTCTTTCCGCCGCCGTCTTCGGCATCGATGCCAACCTGGTCGATGTTGAGGTTGACGTCTCGGATAGAAAACTCGACGAAGACCATTTCACCACCGTGGGCCTGCCCGATGCCGCCGTGCGCGAGAGCCGCGAGCGCATTCGTGCCGCCCTCAAGAACTCCGGCTATGACATTCCGCCCACGCACATCACCGTGAACCTGGCGCCGGCGGACATGAAGAAGGAAGGCTCGGGCTTCGACCTGCCAATGGCCCTCGGCATCCTGGGCGCCTACGGGGCGTTGAACAAGCGCGAACTGAACGACTTTGTCATCGTGGGCGAGCTGTCGCTGGATGGCAGCCTGCGGGGCGTACGCGGGGCACTGCCCATCGCCGTGGCGGTCCGCGCCAACAAGATCAAGAACCTGCTGGTGCCGGAGATCAACGCGCGCGAGGCGGCGGTGGTCGACGACGTGGACGTCTATCCCGTGCGCTCGCTGCTGGAGGTCGTGCAACTGATCAATCAGGGCAACAGCGCGGCCCCGCTGAAGATTGCCCGCTCCGAGCTGCTCGCCCACGGCGGACAACCGGGGGTGGACTTCAAAGACGTGCGCGGGCAGCAGACCGCCAAGCGCGCCCTGGAAGTGGCCTGCGCCGGCGGCCACAACCTGCTGATGATCGGCCCGCCCGGCGGAGGCAAAACCATGCTCGCCAAGCGCATGCCGAGCATCATGCCGCCGCTTACCTTCGAGGAGGCGCTGGAGACGACCAAGATACACAGCGTGGCCGGGGTGCTCGATCCTGGCGCCGGACTGGTTAGCGTGCGCCCCTTCCGCTCTCCCCACCACACCATCAGCGATGCCGGCTTGATCGGCGGAGGCGTGATACCGCGGCCGGGCGAGGTCTCCCTCGCCCACAATGGGGTGCTGTTCCTGGACGAGCTGCCGGAGTTTCCGCGCAACGTCCTGGAGGTCATGCGGCAGCCGCTGGAGGACGGAACCGTCTCCATCGCCCGCGCCGCCATGTCGCTGACATTTCCCGCCCGCTTCATGCTGACGGCTGCCATGAATCCTTGCCCCTGCGGATTTTTTAATGACCGCTCGCGCGAGTGCCACTGCACCCCGCCGATGATCCAGCGCTACATCTCCAAGATATCCGGCCCGCTGCTGGACCGCATTGACATCCACATCGACGTGCCGGCGGTGAAATACAAGGAGCTGCGCGGCGGCGCCGTGCCGGAAGACTCGGCGGCCATCCGCGCCCGGGTGATCAGGGCGCGCGAGCTGCAACTGGCGCGCTTCCAGGCGGCGGGAGAAAAAATCTACTCGAACGCGCAGATGGGCTCGCGCCACATCCGCCGCTTCTGCGAGCTCTCCGCCGACTGCGAACGCCTGCTGGAGCGCGCCATGACCCAGCAGGGACTCAGCGCCCGCGCCCACGACCGCATCCTCAAGGTGGCGCGCACCATCGCCGACCTGGAAGGGGCGGCGCAGATCGAGAGCAAACATATCGCCGAGGCGATCCAGTACCGCAGCCTGGACCGGACCTACTGGGCGTAAGGGTGTAGCCTCAACCGCCCCCGGTTGGGCTCGCAGTGTAGGTAAATCCGCCCTTGGCTGGGCGGGTACCCGTGGAAAGTCTTGGTGCGCCTACGTATTATCAATAACTTACGGGCGACAAAAAGTGTTGACGGGGCTCCAAGGGCAGGTTATGGTAGCCATGTCGGCTAGGCTGTCTGTCTTAGCAGTGCGGAAGAAAGCTGACGTTCGTGCCTTCCGCTGGGCCGTGATCTTGGGGTTCCAAGCACAACTACAAGCGCACGAAGGTGTTTCAGTCTTTGCATCTCTGTTTCTCCGACAGTTTTTGGAGCTTTTCGGGGCCTTGGTGGGACCTGAAAGGGTCAGGGTGCGACAGAAAGAGTAACTTCGGTTCGGGTACAGGCATCTAAGCGAATGGGGTATGCCAGTCTTCAGCCCCCGATACCGAGAATCCCTTTCAAATTTCACAAAAGGTGTTTACCGTTGAACCTTTATTGGTAAACGGAAGCACCGGGAGCCACGCATGCGTTCTGATAAAGTTTTTGAGGCTTTACACACCTTGCAGAACCGTTATATGCTCTGCCAGCTTGCCTCCAAAGCAACCCGCAAATTCCATAAGCCGAGCACCAGAATCCAGGATACGACCAATGACGTGCTGAACCGTATCGCGGGTGCGGAGCGGCAAGAAGTTTTAACTGAACCGGAAAACGCGAACGAAGCGCAGCGCCGCGCTGCCTGAGGCGGTTTCGCGGCTTGGCGTGCCGCCAGCCTGAATGACGGCTGGTTGCACCTGCCAAAGCCGCTCTCGCCGCGTACCATCTGTGCGCTGCGCCACTGACCACCCCAGCAAGCGCAAATACGGCGCCTGCCGGGGACCCCGGATTCCGGCCTTCCTCTTACTCCCGTAGGTGAACATGACCATCGCCGAACTAAAAGAAAAGAACATCACCGAGTTAACCCGAATTGCCCGCTCTCTGGAACTCCCCGGCGCCAGCGGCTTGCGCAAGCAGGACCTCATCTTCAAAATCCTGCAGGCCCAGAGCGAGAAAGAGGGGCATATTTTTGCCGAGGGCGTGCTGGAGATCCTGCCCGACGGGTACGGCTTTCTGCGTTCTCCTGACTACAATTACCTGCCCGGACCGGACGACATTTACGTTTCTCCTTCCCAGATTCGCAAGTTCGACCTCAAGACCGGCGACACCATCAGCGGCAACGTGCGTCCGCCGCACGAAGGCGAGAAATATTTTGCCCTGGTCAAGATCGAGGCTGTCAATTTCGAGTCGCCGGAAGAGGCGCGCAACAAGATCCTGTTCGACAACCTCACCCCGCTTTATCCGGAAGAGCGGATCAAGCTGGAGACGGTGAAGGAGAACATCAGCTCGCGCGTCATGGACCTGCTGACTCCCATCGGCAAGGGCCAGCGCGGCCTGATCGTGGCCCCGCCGCGCACCGGCAAGACGATGCTGCTGCAGAGCCTGGCCAATTCCATCACCACCAACCATCCCGAGATCGTCCTCATCGTGCTGCTCATCGACGAGCGCCCGGAGGAAGTTACCGACATGCAGCGCTCGGTCAAGGGCGAGGTCATCAGCTCCACCTTCGACGAGCCCGCCGCCCGCCACGTGCAGGTGGCCGAGATGGTGATCGAGAAGGCCAAGCGGCTGGTCGAGCACAAGCGCGACGTGGTCATCCTGCTGGATTCGATCACGCGCCTGGCGCGCGCCTACAACACCATCGTCCCGCCATCGGGCAAGGTGCTTTCCGGCGGCGTCGATTCCAACGCCCTGCAGCGCCCGAAGCGATTCTTCGGCGCCGCCCGCAACATCGAGGAAGGCGGCTCGCTGACCATCGTCGCCACCGCCCTGATCGACATCGGCTCGCGCATGGACGACGTGATCTTCGAGGAATTCAAGGGCACCGGCAACATGGAAATCATCCTCGACCGCAAGCTGGTCGACAAGCGCGTCTTCCCGGCCATCGACATCCAGCGCTCGG
>JBEKQR010000453.1:0-3616 GCA_049519515.1 Candidatus Korobacteraceae bacterium | reverse complement strand
CCGGCTATGTTTTCTGGCTGCTGATTTTCGGCAACAATGTTCGCCACCTGATCGCGTTGCCGATCCCGATTCTCTGGCTGACGTATTCCTGGCTGGAGGAAAAGGGCATTGTCGCCCTTCTTGGCGCTCTGGCGCTGCCGCTCGTCGCTGTGCTGGTAATTCCGGCACATTCGAACCCGACCACTTTCCCTTCGCCGAACGTTCCGGGAAGCTGGGCGCAACACCAATCGCTGCAATCGGGCCTGCGTTCGATTGCCGACCACATGTTCGCACAAGGCGCACAACCGTCCTGTTATCTGGGCGCAGCCACGCAAGACTACATCATCCAGCGCCTGCTGGTAGACGCCGACCGTTCCCACTATCGCGTGGCCGTTCTGCCGGGGCCGGGATTCCGCGCGAATCTGTATTCGCCCGACGGCGCTTTCGTCCATCAGGTTTACGTAATTGGCCCGGTGCGCGATGCCAGCGCGCTGGATCTCAGCGAGTGCTCCACCGTGGATAGCGTCGAATACACGGGCCGGTTGCGCACACATCGGTACTTCGGCAACGAGTGGATTGGCGGTATCCCTTGGCTCCCTGGCGGCGTTGGACATACGACCGCCGTGTCGCGCAACCTAACCCAGACGAAACGGAATACACCAAAATGAACATTGGATTCGTCACCGAAGCTTTGCCTTACGTGCCATCGCCGGGCGGGTTCCGTCTCTATGCGGCAAACCTGATTCGCTGTCTTTCGCGGCGGCACTCCATTCATCTGGTTTCCGTTTTGCGGAATGGCGATGCCGGGCATGTCGAATGGGCGCGCGGGTTTTGTGAATCGGTAACCACCGTGCCGCTTCAGCAGTACAGCGCCATTACTCGCGTCGCCAATGTAAGCTCGGGATTCGTTCGCGGACAGTTGCTGACCGGAAGGCAACGGCTGCTTCAGGCGGTCGATAAGAGTTCATCGGCCGGGAAGTGGGAGGTAATGCACGTCGAAGGCGCCGCCACCGGCAGCATGGTAAGCGGCAATGGACGCCTGCCGAATGTGCTCTCCATTCACGGTTCCGGTACGCTTCGCTGCTCTGAAATGCTCAAGTGCGCCCAGTCGCGCTGGGAACATCTCTACAACATGTGGTTGAGTCACTTCCTGCCTCGCTTTGAGCGCCTGGTATTCCCGCGGTACGGGGCCGTTACGGTAGTCGCCAAACCTGATCTGGATGAGGTGCGTAAGGTGGTCACCAATGCTGATGTCCGCTTGATTTCCTTTGGCACGGATACAGATTATTTCCGGCCGGTAGAGGTCGCCAAGCAGCCGGCCACGCTTGTGTTTCATGCCCATCTAAGTTATTCGCCAAACATCGAAGCCGCTCTGGAGTTTGCCAATGAAGTATTTCCACGGATCAGGAAGAAAGTTCCGAATGCGGCTTTTCACCTGGTCGTCGCCAAGCCGGCGGCAAAAATAATGGAGCTGGCTTCACGGCCCGGAATAACGATCTCTGCCGACGTGCCTGATGTTCGTCCCGAGGTTTGCGCCGCGCAAGTTTATGTCTGCCCCGTCCGCTACGGTGCGGGACTTAAAAATAAAATGCTCGAAGCCATGGCGATGCGAATGCCGATCGTCGCCTACCCTGGAGCAACCGTGGGGTTGGACTGCACCCCCGGTAAGCATGTTATGGAGGCGCGCACCCCGGACGAGTTCGCGCGCTACGCCGTCGATCTGCTGCAGAACCCGCGGCGGGCTGAGGAACTGGCAAGCGCGGCGTATCACTTCGTTAAAGAGAGGTTCAGTTGGGATGCGCGCGCGCGCGAATATGAAGATCTTTACCGTGAAGTAATACGCCGTCAGAAGCAGTGTGTATCTGTCGTCGTCGGAAACGTGATTGTGGCTTGCAACTAGCCTGGCGGATAGCGAATTCTGCGCTTCACTGCGGACCGGGCCGCGGCAGAGTGGCGCTAAGGCGCGGCGGGACCCGGCTTGGCGATGGATTTCTTGCCCTTCTTCTTCCTGGGCTCCGGTTCGGGCGGCGGCTCGCTATAGGCGACTAAGAGCTGCCCCTCCTTCTCCCACGTCATTTCGGCAGAGTGCCCTCTCTTCTTTACCTTTCCGGTAATCCGAATGTCGGCCCCTTTAAGTGTTTTCAGGTTGGCAATCCCGCGAGTGCCGCTCGGAAGGACAGCCACCGTAAATGCACAGTTACGGAAGTCTGGGCAGAAATCCAGGTAGGTTACTCCCAGCCGCGTGACATAGACGCCTACCACCGTTCCTTCAATGCATGCCGTTTGTCCGACTTTTGACAGCGCCTCGGTAAAAGGCACGCATTGCTGCTCTTCCTCCGCCGCATGCACCGCGGCCCCGGACTTGCCTGCCGGCCCTTGCGCTATGGCCGTTACAGAGAGTGCAAGCAATGCCAGCATCGGCAGGCAAAAGAGCTTTGGCAAACGTTTGCGAGGTTCAATACTGCGCACTTTGCGCCTCAATCAACCAGCACGCCGCCCGGTCGCGCGCACCGCCAGCGGTTTTCGCGCCATCGCTATAGCGTTTCCGGAGAAGCCATCGTACGCAGTGGCGAAGCGGGCGCCGGAGCTGTTTCACAACTGATTCCTTGAAGGAGCCCGGCTTCAACCCCGGAGTCCCAGTGCGCTGGTTTTGCGCGCCTGTGTAGAGGCCGGGGTTTCCAGCGCGCCGGTTTTGCGCGCCGGCCCCATGCGCCGGTTTTTGCGCGCTGAGGCGGAAGCCGGGGCCCCGGTGCGCCCGTTTTTGCGCACCGGAGCGAAAGCCGGGCCGTACAGAACAAACAAGGACGAGCGCCTTTGAGAGTCCGTCACCGCTTAATCTGGAGCCGTCCAACAACTACTCCTCGTGGGATTTATCCAACCTGCGCACGGTAGGTTGATCCCCAAGCACCCGGGGCAGGGCGCGTCCCCAAATCAGTTTGCCTTGATCGATGAGCTGCAATCCCGCCTGGCCTTCTTCAACGGTGCCTTTCTCGCCGACCCACTTCACCACGTATCTGGCCCTGTGGCTGCGATGCTTGACTTCGAGTATGTAGCCCCGTTGCAGATCCTGCGTAATTCCGCTGAGCCGCGCGCCGGTTGTGGTTATGTCAATCGTGGCCGCGCCGTCTTCAAACATCTTGCCGTTGCTGTCCATTCCCGAAACTCGAACCGGGAAGGCGGCCCTCAGGCGCTGCTCGCGACGGGTGCCGCTCTGCGCCGTAGTTTCACCAGCCGCCGTTTTCGGCTGTCCGGCAGCCTGCGTAGAAGAACCGGCGCCCTCTTGCGTTTCCGCAAGCGGCTTCTGTTGCTGGCCGGGATCAGCGGCAACCGGAAGCTGCGAGGGGACAGGCTGCGGCGGAGCAGCCTGCGCGACAGCAGGCTGCGGGGGAACAGGCCGCGGATGAGCTGAGCGTTCAGGTCCTTGCTGGGCGGGCTTCGTTATGGCCGGCGCCGGAGCCGCGCCCGCCGCCGCGGCCGCAGCCATCCGCCGTGGAGGCGGAGAATTCCGCGGCGGCGAATTCGGGAACGGCTGAAAACCCTCGTTTCGCAAGCTTGGCGGCAACGAAGGTTGCGTGTTGGCGGGGTGATCCCTAAGCTCCGCAGCGGGGTCGAGGCTGGCGCAGATCAACTGAAATTC
>JBEKQR010000452.1:0-3617 GCA_049519515.1 Candidatus Korobacteraceae bacterium | reverse complement strand
ATCGAGCCGCTTACGTCGGTCGCCCCCGGCAGAATGCGGCCGGCAAGTTGCACCAGGTACTGCTGGCGGGCAGCGGAATCGGCCCTCCGCATGGTGCCGCGTAGCTGGGCCCCGCGAGTGGCGCCCAGCCGTATGAGCAGTTCAGCTTGCAATTCCCCAGCCGGAGTAAGCGTGAGATTCCCTTCCGCCTGGCTACGTTCCTGGCCATCGTTGAGCGGATGAATTCGCGTAAACAACCCGGCATCTGATCTCGCGCCGACATCGCCGTTTGCCCGCAGTTGCAAGCGCAGTGTCTGTGTGCGGTCGAGCGCCACCGGAAGCGCGCCAAAAGCGGCGTTCTCCGTTTCCAGATCAATGAATAAAGACCCGGCTGCGAATGAAGGCCCGGCTGCGCCATGTATCTCCGCCAGGGGATAGGCAAAGCGCTCGGGCAGCTCATCGGCGCCGAGCTTCCTGGCGAGCACCATTCCCGCGTCAATTCCCGAAGCCTGGGCCAGCGCCATGAAGGTTGCCGAACGGCTGCCTGATCCTGAGCTTAGCGTGTCCTCGGCGGAGGCCAGTTCGGCGCAATCGAAGTGGCTGTCCGGCTCGATGTGGTTCTGTACCCAGGATGCGATGACATGCGTCTTCTCCAGCTCGCCAGACAGCCCCGCGGTAAGACTCCGGGCCAGCAGCACGGCTCGCACGCCTGGTGTGCTGGCTTCCAGCATGGCTTCGCTGCAATCGAGTGCATGGCGTTTTAGGGACTCATCCGGCAGGCGCAGGCGAACCGCCGGGAAGAGGTCGGCTTCGGGGAGATTCTTTTCCCCCGGCAAGGCCCGCAGATCATCCTGCTCCCAGATGCGGACCAACCGCCCGTCCGCCTGTTTGCGGACCACAGGGTTTTTCCCCAGCAGACGCAACGACGGGGTTTCCTGGGCCTCTTCCTGGGTAATAACGCCGCTTTCGGCGGCCTCGCCCCCCTGCCCCGATGCCCGGCGCGCGTCCGGCGTGATGACGATCAGGCGCGCGGAGACGGTCGGAGCGTCCAACGAGCCGAAGGTGAACTCGTTCCAGTGGAGGTCAGGCTGGTCGATCACAAACTCCCGCTCGATGACATCGCCGGGAGCCAGGGCCGGCATGGTAATTGTCTGCTTCTGCTGAGTCAGCTCCGGCTCCAAGGCCGAGCCATCGGCTTTCAGGGTTCGCAGCTCGAGCAGGCGGGCGCCCTGCGGCAACTCGACTTCTCCGTAACGCTCGATGCCCTCGCGATTGAGTACGCGCGTGAGCGTGTGGACATAGACGCGGCGCCGGCCATCCGGCTGGATGTCCACAATGCGGTCGTTCAGCAGAATGGCCGATGGGCCGCCGGAAAAGCGCATGGCCGCGGTCTTGGCGGCAACCTCCCGGCCATCACGGCGGTAAGGGAGGTAGAACGGGCCGTTCAAAGGCTTCCGGCTGAAGACGGTGGTGCCAGCTTCAGCCTGCAAGGCGAGTTCCCGGAAAAGCCCGGAGTTGGGCGCCAATTCCTGCAATTCCCGCGCTACCGCTCCGGCCTGCTGATGCAGCCCGGCCAGCATGAGCTGGCGAACCTGGAACTCGTGCGCGGAGCGATCGGTTAAATTGCGCTGGATGGCCTGCGCGGCGGCGTTGGCGGCGGCTAGGTGATCGCCGGCATCGGCCAGCAAGCGGGCATACGCCAGCGGACTGCACGCTTCCACCCCGGCAAGCGCAACTGCTGCGCTGGCTGGGGACCCCGGCAGGCGAGGCTCAAGCGCGCGGGCGGAGGGCAGCTCCTGCCGGGACAAAAAAAAATCGGCGCAGCGCCGAAGATGCTTGCAGGAGGCGGAGCGTTCCACGAGGGCCCGCAGGGCAGCCTCCTCGTCGGCCTCCCAGCCGAGCGACTGCGCGGCGGCGGCGAACAGTTCCAATGCGCCAGCGACCCTTCCAGTGGGAAGCCGCTGTCCCTGGGTTGTGGGCGGCAGCAGGCGGGCCAAGCGTCTCAAGACGGCATCGGTGCGGCGGGCGCGCAAGTCGATCTCTCCGGCGGCGACTTCAGCCGCCGCAGCCGCCGGGGTGAGCTTCAAGGCGGCTTCGTACTCGCTCAACTGCTCCGGAGCATTCTCATCGGCCGTGGCCCAGGCGCGCGCCAACAGAAAATGCGCCGAGGCTGAAGGGTGAACCCGGAGCAACTCGGTCAGGGCTTCAACGGCGCCCGCAAAGTCGCCTTCCCAGTAGTGCAGCGCAGCGGAAACGTAGCTGGAACCGGCAGCATCAAGGCTGGGTATGTTGGGATGCGGCCTCAGCCCTCCCGTTGGAGCCATGATCGCCAGGCGAAAGGGCGCGGCGGCGTTGAGAAACTTCACCATTATCTGGTGATTGCCCCGGGAAAGCTTCAGATCGCTGCGCAAGCTCTGTGGCCGCGGAGCGCGGCGGTCATCCCGCAACAAAACTCTCTTGCCGTCAATGAAGATTGCCAGCGTGCCGCCCGACTCCAGGAAGATGCGCCAGTCACCGTCCGAGCGGAGATAGACCTGCGAGGAGCCGTAAAAGACGCCATCTTTGGCCAAGTAAGAGGGCAGCTTCACCTGGCCACCGGCGAACTGAAAGAATTCGACCTTGTGGCCGGCATAGCCGGGCTTGCTGACGCCGTCGCGTTC
Organism: Candidatus Korobacteraceae bacterium; assembly: GCA_049519515.1. Classification (GTDB taxonomy): domain Bacteria; phylum Acidobacteriota; class Terriglobia; order Terriglobales; family Acidobacteriaceae; genus CAWBRT01. The sequence continues at coordinate 978 of JBEKQR010000452.1, read as the reverse complement.
CGGCGCCCATTGGTGGTCGAAGTCGGCGTAGGGACGGGTTCCGAAAGGCCCGACGATGCGCCAGTCGGTGAGCAATCCGGAATCGCGCGAAGCCTGTAGTTCGTTCAATTCGGGAGCGCCGTCGCCTGCCGCCGCGACTAGCGCGAGATGCAGGGCGGGCAGATCGCGGCCGGAGCCGGCGAGCAGGCGCAGCTTGGCAATGTGGGCACGGAAGGCGTTAGAGGCCGAGGCAGCCGAGCGTATCCGGCCGGCGGCAATGCGAGCGTAGGCGCTGCTTCCACTGCCATCAGCCTGGCAGATGGCCAGCGCGGCGTTCAACATTGCTTCTTCGTCGCCTCTGAGCGCGGCGGCTTCCATGAGCACAAAATTCGCCGTCATGCTCGTGGGGGATGCGCTGAGCGCCTGGCCGGCCAAGCGCTCGGCCTCAGCGAGATCGGAGCGGATGAATAAAGCCTGGGCCGCAAGTTCCTGCAATTGACCGCTTGCAGTGGAAGACGCCTGGCTCACAGGAGCCTCGGCTTCTACGGCGGGCGCCGCGCCGGCATCGGCGGCCGAGGCGAGCGCCGTGGCTAGCGCGGCGAAGACGGCGAACGCGAGTGATCGGCGGGTCATTGCAGCTCCACCTTCACCTGCTGGCGCAAAGCGCGATCCACCTCGTGCCAAAAGCCGCGGAATTCGGCATATTCGGAAGGCTGGACGCGGGTGGCGCTCAGCCGCACGGTGGAACGCAGCGTCAGCTCCCGCCCGTTCTGCTGATATTGGAGCGTGAGTTCGCCAAAGCGCGTCCGGCGCTCGCGCGTGTGGGGCGAGGCGAGCACGCGCGCGTTGGCCGGCAGCGAGATTTTGACCTCCTGGGTGCGCTCCCAGGGCACGGCGAAAACCAGCTCCTGCGTGCGCTCCGGCAGCTCCGCCAGTTGCTGCGTGTAATTGGGACGGCTCCAGGCTGCCGGCAACAGCAGCAAGCGCCGCCCGGCGAAG
>JBEKQR010000451.1:0-3617 GCA_049519515.1 Candidatus Korobacteraceae bacterium | reverse complement strand
GCAGCCGCCGAAATCGACTGCCTTGCGCTCGCAACTCCGGCACGGCTCCGGCATCCACGCATCGCCGCGAAACCTGTTCATTGCCGGCGACTCAGTCCATATCCAGTGCAGGCTTTTCTCGCGCACGGAATCGAATTGCAAACCCGGCAGCACTCCTGCCGCGTGGCAAGGCAGCGCCCTGCCGCTCGGGTCAATGATCAACGTCTGCTTGCCCCACCCGCCCATGCATGCCTTGGGCTGCCTGCCGTAGTAATCAGGGGGCACGAAGTCGATTCGCACCTTCCCTGCAAGCTCTGCTTTGGCCCGATTCACCGCCTCGATGCATCGTTCAAGCTGGTCAGGCGTGGGCATCAACTCGGCGCGATTCTCGAACGCCCAGCCGTAGTACTGCACGTTGGCAATCTCCAGCCTCTGCGGCCCCAGCGAAGCGCAGAACTCGATGAGTTCCTCCACGTCGTCGAGGTTGCGCCGGTGTAAGACGAGGTTCACGGTGAATGCCACCGGCCGTTGCCGTATCCAGGCGGCCACCTTCAATTTGTGGGTGTGGGCGGTCGCGCCGGCAATCTCGTCCGCCTGCCGCGGCTCTCGTCCCTGCAGGCTCAATTGAACATGCTCCAGCCCGGCCGCGACCAGCTCCTCGAGCCGGCGCTCGGTCATTCCTACGCCGCTGGTGATGAGATTGGTATAAAGCCCGGCGCGCCGCGCCGCTGCCACAATTGGCGTCAGGTCAGTGCGCGCCAATGGCTCGCCGCCGGTAAAATGCGCGTGCAGAATGCCCAGCCGCGCGGCCTGTTCCATCACGCCGGCCCACTCGTCCGTGCGCATCTCCTGGTTGCGAGCACGCAGATCCAGCGGGTTCGAGCAATACACGCAGCGCAGCGGGCACCGGTGTGTCAGCTCGCAAATAATGGAAAGGGGTGCGTGCATGCTCATGCGCGTATCACTCCAGCAGCCGAGAGTTAGAACCGCAGGTGCGAAGGCCTGCCCTGCCGCTCTTGATCAGTTCACCGCGAGCGACTCTGAATTGCTCATTGCTGCCGGCGGTTACTCCCTGATCTCGACCGCCTGCCTTGCCTGTAACCTCTCCAGGAACTCCGCTGTTTCCCGCGCCAGGCTCTCGCCCGCGCCGGGAAAGGCCTGGTGCAGTTCGTTGACCAGCTCGGCGAACGTCTTGTTGCCGTCCAGCCGGCGAAGGATCTCGCCTCCGGCGCCTCGCAGTTGCAGCACGCCCTCGGGCATCAGCAACATCGGCGGCTGGCCTTGCGCCTCGCGCAAGCGGCAGCCGACGGACAATCTCGGCTTTGCCTCGGGTGAGACAGCCATTACCCGGCCTCCGGCTGAAACGCGCCCGGCGGCGCCCATCCCGGCTGCACGTATGCGTAGTAAATGGCGTCGAGCTGCGCCCAAAGAATGTCGCATTTCTGCCGCAACGCCCCGATCGCCGTCTCCTGCTCTTCGCGCGTGCGGGCGTGCTCAAACACCCAGGCGGAGGCGAACTCCGCGTCTTCCGGAGCCTGTGTCAGGCGCGCCGTGAAGTAGCTGAGCGCATGGTTCAGCCAGGAATAGTGCTGCTTAAGCCGGTCTATGCGCAGGGCGATGAGTTTATAGCTGAACAGCTCGGTCAACGACGAAGCCACTGCTTCCAGGAACGTGCGCTGCGACACCAGGTTCAGGTACGCATCCACGGAATAGCGCACTCCGGGCAGGATCTCGCGGCAGGAGAGGATGCGCTCGCGCTCGATGCCGGTAGCCTCTGCCAGTTGAATCCAGCGCTCGATTCCGCCCTCACCAGCGCGCTCGCCGTCATGGTCTACCACGCGCTTGCGCCATGCGCGGCGGAACTCCGCATCGCCGGACCGCGACAGAATGATCGCATCCTTCCGCGGGATGACGCTTTGGTAGTAGTACCGGTTCAGCGCCCAGGCCTGCATCTGTCCCTTCGTCAGCCTGCCCTCGTGCATCAGCAGGTGGAAGGGATGCTTGTGGTGATAGCGTTCGACGAGCACCGCTTCCAGCCGCGCCATGAACTCCGGGCGCGAAAGCAGCCCGCCGCCGCTCTCGACATTGAATGTCAGAACGTTAGTTGCCATCCGTCTTTTCCGGCCTCCCACCCCGCGGCTCTGGCTTCCGCGAACTGCGGGCTCTGTTCATTCAAAATTGGATTGGTGTTGTTGATGTGAACAAAAACCTTTCGCGGGCGCGTGAGAGTCTGTGTCTGCGCCAGCGCGCCGTCGCGGCCGCCGAGGGGCAGGTGGCCCATTTCGCGGGCGCTGCGCACGCCCGGCTGCAGCCGCTGCAATTCGTCATCGCTCCAAAAAGTGCCGTCTGCCAGGATGGCGTCGCAGTTCGCCAGCTCTGCCAGCAGCCGCTCGCTGTATTCGGGAATGGCCGGCATATAGGCCACACGCGTCCGCTTTCCTTCGCGTCCAGTTTCGAGGATCAGCCCTAGAACTGCCTCGCTGGGCACAAGCGCATGCGCGCGCCCGGCGGCAACCCAGCGTGGGAACCCGCCGCTCATCGCAACTGGCCGGCAGCACAACCCGGGCAGCGGCTCGAAGATCTGCTGCGGCCGCACGTCGATCCACCGCGACTGTTCCGGAACCTGGGCCAGCATGCCGAAGAAAGCATTGTCTTCACGCAGTATCCGGCGAACCGAGGCAGTTGAGCAGATTTGGAGCGGCGTAAACTCGCGCAGCAACAAAAGCCCCAGCACCTGGTCGAGATCGCCCGAAGTCAGCACGACGCCCCGAATGGGCGAACCGCGCAACCTCCGGGGGCGCAACTCGGGTGTCGCTTCAATCTGCGTGCGCAAATCCGGCGAGGCATTCAGCAATAGCCAGTCCTCGCCGTCTACGCTGACGGCGACCTGTAGCTGGCTTCGCGGCGTCGCCTGTATGCGGCCGGCGCGGACGCCGGCGCAGTTATCGCAGCCGCAATTCCACTGCGGAAAGCCGCCGCCCGCCGCTGTGCCAACGATTTTTACAATCACGAAAAAAAACCGGCTTTACAGCTCGGCGGGCGCGTAGGAGTTTATTTCGCAGCCAAGGGAAATCTCTTCAAAGTCAGGACGAACCCAGTTCATTTCCTATCCCCCGATAGTTATTCCGCGGTTAGCGGTTCTCCGGGTTGGAAGCCGTAAGCAGACTTCAGGATGCAAGCTGCTGGCAAATTTTGGCCGCGGCCTTGGGGTGGCCACTCCCCAGGGATTTGGACGCCGGTTCGCACAGTTAAAATTTCTTAAAATCTTTCATCTCCCGGCCCAGTGCGGGTTTTGGGCAGTGCCACGCCTTGATCCGGACCGCCGGCGAGCGGCATTGCCATGACAAAGCTTAAGCAGTTGTGTGCCCGAAGTGAGCACGCCGGTTCACCTTTTCCCTGTAAGCCTCATGTTAATTGAGAGAACCTGCTGTTCTGGCGCTAGCTGGCCATGTTCTTAGAGCTTGTTTCAAAAACATTCCCGGGGAATAAGGCGTGTTCCCTCAGTGGCTAAAGCCCGCATTTTTGTTGGCTCTGGACGGCGTGGCTCAAGGCACCCCAGCAAGTCAAATGCGGACTTGCCGGGGACCCCGCGAAGCCACGCCCCTTCAAAGCACTATTTTTGAAACAAGCTCTAGGCT
>JBEKQR010000450.1:0-3633 GCA_049519515.1 Candidatus Korobacteraceae bacterium | reverse complement strand
GAATGGCAAACGCACCCAACGCGATCATCGGTGTGCGCTTCAACAGCTCACGCCGGGTCATGCTCTTGAATTTCCGGCGGTCCGTTCGGTCCATGCGCACCTTCCATTACGAATTCCGGCAGCGCACATGGGATGCCTGAATCGGAGAAAAGTTACAGACTACCAGCCTGGGCCGGTATCATCATACTGTCAAACCAGCTGCACTGCCAGTCTCGACCCTTGTGATCCAAAGTGCAGTTCGCGATTGGCTTGCGGTCATCATGCGCCGAGATCATTCCCCTCAGTGGTTGTAACTTTTTACGGGATTGAGAATCTTATTGCGCATGGAAACGGTGAAGGCGATGGCGTCAGCTCTATTCGCGATGGTGCTGATCGCTATTCCGGCCTGTTCGGCTACCGCGGCGGGAAAGAACGGGACTCCGGTTGTCGTGGAATTATTCACCTCCGAAGCCTGTTCAAGTTGTCCACCTGCGGACGCACTGCTGACCAAGCTAAACCAACAGCGCGAGGTGAATGGAGCCGAAGTCTTTGTTTTGGGTGAGCATGTCGATTACTTCAACCAATTAGGATGGACTGACCGCTTTTCGTCGCGGGCGTTCAGCGAGCGCCAGAACGGCTATGCGAAACGGTTTCACCTGCCTTCCGCCTATACACCTCAAATCGTAATCGACGGAAGCTTCGAAGCTGTAGGAAGCGACTCCGTCGCGGTCGAAAGAGAACTAGGCCTTGCTGCTCAGGCCGGGAAGATGGCGAGTGTTGGACTGAGTTGGGCCGCTCCGGACAAATTACGCATAAACGTGTCAGGCGCCTCTGGCGAGCCCTCTATCGTGCTGCTGGCTGTGACCGAAGATAGACTGACAACCTCCGTAGCCAATGGCGAGAATAGCGGGCGAGTTCTCCAACACAGCGGTGTCGTTAGGGAATTGCGGCAACTGGGAACCACTTCCGCCGGAGTTTTCCTCGGAACTGCCCCGATTACTCCAGCGCAGGGATGGAAAAGGCGTGATCTGCGAGTCGTTGTTTTCGTACAGCAACCTGGAAGCAGAGCAATCATCGGTGCTGCCGGGCTCGCGTTGCCGTAGGAAGTCTGATTGGATCTATGTGCGGCCAGCAGCCACTGGGTCTGCGCCCATCTCGCCACCGCTGCTGGTGCTAATTCCGCCAGCGCCGGATCTTATAGCTCATGCCTCTGTGAAAAACGCTTCCAGAGCTCTGCCGACGGAGCCTTGAAATCGGTATTCAGTGTTCCTCCAGTCACTGCATACCATGCGCACGCCACTTTCGACGATACGAGCAATATTGAACAGACACCCCTTTTGTGCCTCAGTGATACTTGGCAGTGCGAGAGTCGCGTAAAGGTGGATTGATCGTGTCTCGCCAAAGGTCAACGCACCCGGTTTCAACAGAAAGCCAGAACTGCACAAGAAAGAAGGGAATTTCAAGATGATTGGTACGCCGAAAGAAAGTACGCAGACTTCCGTAGTTGCCGTGTTTGCACAACATTCCGGAGCCGAGAATGCAATCAAGGAGTTGAAGAATAGCCGGTACGACATCAAGAAGCTCTCGATTGTTGGAAGCGATTACCACTCGAATGAAGATGTGGTCGGCTTCTACAACATAGGCGACAGGATGAAGTACTGGGGCAAGACTGGTGCATTCTGGGGCGGCCTCTGGGGCATGCTGTTTGGAGCAGCGTTCCTGGTCATCCCCGGTATCGGTCCGATCATTGCTGCAGGCCCCATCGTGACCTGGATCATCGGCGCTTTGGAAGGCGCGATTATGGTTGGCGGGATAAGTGCCTTGGGGGCGGGGCTATTCAGTTTCGGTATCCCGAAGGACAGCGTGGTGAAGTACGAGACTTCGATCAAAGCTGGAAAGTTCCTGCTAATAGCGCATGGAACCGCCGATGAGGTCCAGCACGCTCGGAATATTCTGCAAAGCTCCGGAGCCGAGGAGATCAACGTGCATCAACCACCAGTAGAAGCTACGCGGGTTGCCTGAGCATCTTGAGATCCGCTGTCACGAGACACTTCTCCAGGGAGATGCGACTCCCTGGAGAAATGATGCTGGATGTCAACGCTGTGTGTCGTTGGCATTTGTTGCGGGAAATGCATTGTCACGTATTTAAGTAAGCGCTTCTGGATAAACACTATGGAACTTCTACATCATCTATTTACTAAAGAACCATTGCTCGCGCTCTTCACAACCATTGCACTCGGGTATCTGGTCGGGAAAATTAAGATCGGCAGCTTCGTCTTGGGTGGTATTGCCGGAACCCTACTGGTCGGCGTCGTCATTGGACAGCTTGGCATCAATATAGATAGTGGCATTAAGGCTATATTCTTTGCCCTGTTCATTTACGCTGTTGGGTTTCAGGGCGGGCCTCAGTTCTTCCATGCGCTAAACCGACGCTCGCTGAACCAGTTGGCTTCCTCTTTCGTAATGTGTTTTACGGGTTTGCTCTGCGTTTTGGTGGCTGCTTGGATGTTCGGTTTGGATCGTGGGATGGCGGCAGGGCTTGCCGCCGGCGGGCTTACACAGTCCGCGATTCTTGGCACAGCTGGAGATGCAATTGCCAAGTTAGGTCTATCTCCTGCATTAATTAAGACCATGCAGACCAATGTCGCCGTTGGTTATGCCGTTTGTTACATCTTTGGATCCCTCGGACCGATCATCATGGTCAGTTGGTTTTTACCGATCGTGATGAAATGGAACATTCGCCAAGAAGCGGTGAAGCTCGCAAAGCTCATGTCCGGCGGCCACGCGGAACTTGATCCGGGCCAATTCAATGCGGTGCGTGCCATTGACACACGCATTTACGAAGTTGCGCAGACCAGTAAGGCAGCGGGCAAGACGGCGCTAGCGATCGACAAAGAACTTTCTGACGCCGCTGTCGAGGGTATTTATCGTGATGGCAAAATGCTCGACTTTACGGATGCGACGCTCACTCAAGCCGGTGATAGCGTTGCAATTACCGGAACGATTGACGTCATGGAGACAGCTTCAGGCTTCTTCGGCCGGGAGGTCACTGCCCCGAACGATTTGTTATTGGTTCAAGAAAATCGCGAACTCATTCTCACCAACCGCGCCCTCAGCGGCCGCGAATTGGGAGAGATCCATGATCATGTCAATGTAGAAACGCGTCATGGCGTGTTCCTGACTGCGGCAAAGCGCATGGGGCGAGACTTGCCTCTGCTGAGCAAGCTTCAGTTGAAGAGCGGAGACGAATTGCACTTCACCGGGAGTCCGGCCGACCTCAACCGGGTGCAATCAAAGATTGGTTACAAAATTACCGCTGCAGCCGTTACGGACTTCATTTTCTTCGGTATCGGCATGCTCATCGGTATGCTTATCGGTCTGATTCAGTTCAAGTTGTGGGGTATCCCGATTTCAATCGGCAGCGGTGGCGGCTGTCTGTTGTCCGGATTGTTCTTCGGCTGGTTGCGCAGTGTACATCCCAAGGTGTCGGCATTGCCGCTTGGCGCATCCAACTTCCTCCGGGACTTCGGATTGGCCGTTTTTGTCGGGATTGTCGGCATAACTGCCGGCCCCCAGGCGTTGGTCGCCATCCGGCAATACGGCCTGACGCTGTTCTTTCTCGGCGTTGGGGTGACGCTGGTTCCGCAGATTATT